>JAKADJ010000259.1 GCA_021820645.1 Bacillota bacterium | reverse complement strand
TTTTTTAACCCTCAGCTGCCGCCAATAGATGCCGCGACTGCGCAAACGACTCCAATGCGTCAGCCAGGGCGCCCATCAGTGTCGCCCGTTGAGGAAGCGTACTGACTATAATAGGGACCTGAAACGTGGTGCCTGCCAAAGACTGCTTAATCAGTGGGCCGATAACATCCCATGCCGCGCTTAATCCACCGCCAACGATGAGAGCTTCCGGATCGAGTAAGGCCACCATGTTTTCTAACGCGCCACAGAGCGCTCCGATTCTTTTGTGGACAATATCTCGAATATCTTCACGCCCGTCGCGATAGCCTCCAAATAATAGGCCGACATCGGGTGCACCCACAAATTCTTGAGCCAGAGCTTTCCATTGTGTTCCGCCGACAACCCCTTCTAGTGAGGCCGTCCAGGAACCCGATAGGCTCCAGGTGCTAATTTCTCCCGCCATTTCGCGCCGACCCCGGTATATCGTCTGATCAATGACCACCCCGGCACCGACCCCACGTCCGAGTGCGACGAAGACAAAATTCCGGTAACTCCCCGCCGCGCCGTAAACCATTTCCCCGCGAGCTGCCAGATTGGCATCATTGTCAATGACGACGGGGCATCCCCATTCCTCCTCAAGCAATGGACCAAGGTCCAAATTAGCCCACCCCGGCAGGTTCGACGCCCAAACCACACGACCACGGTCTCGATTACAGTAGCCCGGCACACCGACTCCCGCTCCTAAAATAGGCTTCGAAACACTGTCGATAAGCGCTCGTCCCGTAGTTTGGATCGCCATTACAATATCCTGATGCGAATGAGGCGTATCAATGACGGTCTCCGTCACGATGCTTCCTTCCAGGTCCGCGATAGCCAAAACAATGCGTTCGGACCCGATGTCAACTCCCAACACATGCCCTAGCGATGGACGAAATTCAATCATCATGGGCTTACGTCCGCCTTGCGATTCTCCCGGCCCGTACTCCATAACCAATCCGATTTGCAATAACACCGACACAAGTTCCGAACTCGTGGGCGGCGATAACCGGAGTTCTCGCGCCAGTTCAGCCCGCGAAATTTTTTTCTTGCGACGAACCAAATCTAATGCGCTCACTAAGTTCAACGATCGAATCGTTTGGGGCTGTGTTCCACGCATATCCATCTTCCTTAGTTATCTTTCCTAACCAAGAAGGATTTTCGACATCAAAGGGCGAAGTTCCTGCTAACACCGAAAAGATTTATCAAAAAATTTGACAAAGGATGTTGAGCCATGAAGCGACTTGCCATTTTGGGCAATTTAAACTGGGATCTGGTATTCCACGGAGTTTTCGAGTGGCCCGGTTGGGGACAAGAAGTATTTGTCGACAATGCCACCCGGATCCCCGGAGGGATTGCTCACGCCGCCATGGCGGCCTCCACGTTGGGAACCGACGTCGAGCTTATCGGATGTGTGGGGCAAGACCAAGCAGGCAGAGAGTTACTCAAGACATTAAAAAATCATGGCATCGGACTCTCATCGACTCAAGAAGCGGACGCGCCAACCGGGCTTTCCGTCGCCATCGTCAAACAAGATGGAGAGAGAACCTACTTCACACACCCGGGGGCGCTTGGTAGCGCCTCCCCATTCGCCCTATGGCGGCGATTTTTAGTAGACAATCGCGGAATACCAGACGTCCTCTTGATTTCGGGACCACCGTTAATAGCCCCGTCCCCGTGTGAAGATTGGGTAAAGCTCATCACCGAAGCCCATGACCACGGCATCCGAGTGGCCTTGGATCTCGGATGGGATCCTCAACAAAACTGGCCATTTTGGCACCGCATAACCCCCTTGGTAGATATGGTCATTACCAATCAACTAGAAGCCTCTGTGTACCTGGGCGCTTCTACTTTACCAGGAACCGTGGTGATAAAATCCGGCGCTACCGGAGCCACGATCATCTGGCAGTCCAAACGCATTAAAATCCCCGGATTCCCCGTTCAAGCCGTCGACACGGGAGGGGCCGGTGATGTGTGGAACGGGGCTTTTTTTTCGTCCTTCATGGAGCAATCGGATGCGGCCTGGGCGGCTCTCTTCGCCAATGCCGCGGCAAGCCTCTATGTCTCGAAACTTTCCGGCACCGAACGTTACCCAAGTGGCGCCGAGGTGCGACGTGTCATACAAAACCGTCAATGATGTGTGTTGTACTACTACGGCTCTTAGCGCCATTAACCCGCACAACCCAGCCCGTGGCGGGCCATGCGTAAGAAGCCGGTCTTACAGCAATTCGCCGAATGCCTAGACCACGTCTGTGACGGCTGCGGGGAAAAAAGAAAAATCGTGGTGGCCTGCCAACAGTTCGTCGGCCCATATCTCGCGATGAACTGACTACAACCGGTAGCATCAGCTGAATCTATCGCCCACCAACGGATGCAGGTCGACGTGGGCGTTCCAGGGTAACAGCATTTTGACAGGCTAGCTCCATACGTCATGCAACACCTTCATCACATTTTTACCCATTACTTTAGCAATGTCTTGATCGTCATACCCGTGGGTCACTAACCACCGCACAATGTTGGGGAAATCCCCCGGGTTTTCTAGCCCATCGACATAAGATACCGGCTCAAACTGGGGACCCTCTTGGGCCTGCCCAATCGACATGTTTTTGGCGAACAGTCGATGTAATCCTACATGGTCCCCAAAAAGAGTGTCCGGGCCAAATGCCACATGGTCGATTCCGACCAAATTGGCAATGTATTCGAAGTGCTCCATGTAGCTCTCAATGGAATGCTGGGGGCGGCGCTCCGTCAATGTCGTGTGCGGCGCGGCCTCCACACCAATAACACCCCCCTGTTTTGCACAAGCCCGGATCACCTCGTCCGGTTTCATCCGTGATGTCTTCCATAAGGTCCTCGCTCCCGCATGCGTAATAAAGATGGGTTGGTCACTACACTCGATCGCGTCCAGTGCCGTTTGATCACCGGTATGGGATACATCGATGGCGATCCCCAACTGATTCATCCGTCGCACCACGTGCCGACCAAATACGGTAAGGCCCCCGTCCCGTCCTTCCCGTAAGCCTCCCCCCAAGGCATTACTTTCACTATAGACCAGTCCCATACACCGCACGCCAAACCCGTAGAGGATATCCAGGCGATCTAGCTCGTTCTCTATTGGAGTCGCGGCTTCCAGCGATAAGACCACACCAATTTGTCCATGACGTTTGGTATCATAAATGTCGTCCACTCGATAAATAACCCGGGCCCATTCTTGGTGGTAAAAGTCGCAGAGTCGCATACCGAGGTCGTAAAGGATATCGTCCCACTTCCAACCGGATTGCGACGTAATCATGGAGGTACCGTCCAGCATATTGTCAAACACCACATCCAGCCTAGATGCACGTAACCCCTCATATCCCGTAAAATCTCGACCCTGCCGAATGAGGTCGGGCACCTCTTCTAGATTGTCAGGTAGTACCGTGGGATGGTCGTGCAACGAGATCATCAGCTCTCGTTTCATAAGGGTGTTCACGCGATCTTCATCAGCAGCCGAAGTCGCCACGACAAGGCTAGGTACACGATCCCGTTGTGGCGCTAACACGAAACGCCGATAGTCGGCCTCCTCCTCTAAAAATTGGAATGACTGATAGTTATCGATTGGCATCGTAAAGCCTCCTGGTTGGATCAAACATCGTTCATGGACCTTCGTTAAACAAGCTCAAATAGCGAGACTCCGAAGCAAAGCTACTTGCCGTGGTTAGCTTCCGATTTTTCCCCGATTTCGCTATAAATTGGAGCATGTGGAAATGGCCCCCGTATTTCCTCCACGTACTGGGCGAATTCTAATACTGCGTGGTCTTGACCTCCGTGACCCACGATTTGTAGACCTACCGGGAGGCCGCTGGCCGTAATCCCGATTGGAACACTAATGGCCGGAACGCCAAGTAAAGCAAACGCACTCGTGTAAAGAGTCGCTGCCACCAAATCCTCTCCGATGTGTTCCTCCTCCAAAGGAGCCGTCATGGGCAACGTTGGAAGAATCAGGAACTCAAACCCTTGCGCACGGTGCTCCCATGCGTTCTTCAAATACTGCGTGACTTGACGAGCCCTGAGATAATCGGGTAGCGAAATGTTACGACCCGCAGCTAATCGCACCCGGGTCCCCTCACCATAATCCTCCCAGTGATGCGGAAGACGTTCGGCATGGATAGCATGGGCTTCCGCCGAGATGATGGTCAACGCCGCCGCATTGGCGGTCTCCCAATCGAAAGAAAAGTCTTCCGCTATCGATTGCGTACTCTGCAATGTACCGATGAAAGCCGCAATGACTTGCTTGACTTCCGGTGTCGTAAAAGGAAGATCAATCGCGTTTATTCGCCAGTGTTTGACCTGGTCCGGGGGTGCTAATCTTTCTTCCGTGGCCAGAGC
>JAKADJ010000258.1 GCA_021820645.1 Bacillota bacterium | reverse complement strand
AAGTCATTACGGTCAATCGCTGGCTTTTTCTGGCCGTCATACTAGGCATGGTCGCGGTCTATATCAGTCTCCGATATGTGGCCCGGGCATCCCACAGGACGGTGGTTGGCCACGGTAACGTGGCCACCATCCCGGTGGTGGTTGCCGCGACCCAGATCGGGGCCTTTGTCCCCCTCGTCCCGCAAGACGTGGTGGTTAAACAGTTTCCCCAAAATTTAGCGCCGCCGGGTGCGATATCGTCCTTGGCTTCAATATCTGGGGCCTGGACTACAACATCGGTGGCACCGGGCATGCCGGTAAGCCAAAGCGCGGTATTTTTTCCAAAAACCAGCGACGTGTTAGCGTCGCGCATTGCATCGGGAGACATGGCCGTAGATCTCCCTTTAGGGAGTGCCAACGCGGTTGATGGGCTCTTGGTGCCGGGAGACCGTGTTTCACTCTTCACCACCATTCCGGAATCGGGTACCACCAGCGTGGTCGAAGATTTTATGAACAACATTCCCGTACTCGGGGTAAACGGCCTTTTGACCCCTTCGGCGACATCGACCATTGGCCAGGGCTTGACGCTCATTCTGGCGTTGCCTGCATCTCGAATTCCGGCATTGCTGTATGCTGAACAACAAGGAAAACTAGTAGCGGCTCTAGATCCACCGCACTCGACGGCGCCAATCCCGGCGCCCTATACCACGCAGATGTACCTGAAGCCGATTCCCTAAGCGAGGTGATGGACTAGCATGTATACCGTCTATGTCGCGGCACCGGAGCCGGCCCGTGAGGCACTGGCCGCTTGGATTAAAAACCTAGCCGGCGCCGTCCTCACCGGGTCTAGTGTCAGCCTGCGAGAGGCCTTGGATGAATGTGCTACCGAAACCCCGGGATGTCTCCTGGTGCATGACGATCTTTTAGTGGAAAACGTGGGCTTGGTGGACCAAGTCGGGCAAGCCATGTATCCTGTGATTTTAATGGGGCCGGAGACTGCCGCCACAACACGCCGGGCACTAACCATTCGGGCTCGGGATTTGCTACCCGATCCTTCCTGGCGTGACCATCTGGAGGCGGCTTTTCTTCGGTATGCCACACCTTTAGAGGGACCTCTACCGACACCGGGTCAGGTGCTCGTCGTCTTTTCACCCAAAGGCGGCGTGGGCAAAACTACGATTGCTGTCAATCTCGCATTTGCGTTGGAGCGAGTTAGTAAAGAATCAGTGGCGTTGATGGACCTCGACCTTCAATCCGGGGATGTGGCGCCGATGGTGGGGGAGAACCCCAACGCCACCCTTCATGACTTGGTGTCGGACCCCTCTAACCTGATTGATGCACATCGCATGCAGCGTGTCATGGACCGAGTGGGTAGCACTAGGGTCGAAATCTTAGCCGCCCCACAAAATCCGGAAGATGCTGACGACGTGCGGGCCGACCACGTAGTTCGGATGCTGCAAATTTTACGACACACCCACGCGTTCGTGGTCGTGGACACGGCCCCAGGGTACAGCGAAATCAATGTGGCAGCCTTAGATTTTGCCGACCAGGTTCTGGTGATTTGCACACCGGACGTCTTGACGGTAAGAAAGCTTGGCAAGGCACTACGGCTGTTTTACGGTTTTCGTTATCCGGCCCAGAAGATAAAAATTGTGCTAAACCGAGCAGGGTCGAAGACGGGGGTGGAAGTGACCGATATCGTCCAGACTCTTGCGCATGAGGTCGTTTACCAATTGGCCTCCGATGGATCGTGGCCGGTAACCGCGGCTAACCAGGGGAAAGCCCTGCAATTGCTTCAGCCGAATTCGTTGTTATCTCGAGGGCTCCGCGAAATGGCGAGAGATATTATCGAGTCGGTAGGGGGCCCAAGCCGGAGCGTGCGTCACCAGGAACAGCGCCGGCGCTGGTTGCCAATTTTGGGATCGCTACGCTCCAGTGAAAGGAAGGGTCGCTCATGACACTCAAAGGTCGCTTGAGTTCGCGACCTGCTGCAGACAAGAAACCGCCAGTATCGGGGGCCATTGAGCCAGCAGGGACTTCCAATGGTCCGCCGGTTGATTACCTGCGCCCGAGATTTTTGGCAATCAAGGCGCGGGTCCAAGAGGTGTTATTAGGAGAAATAGAACAACTCGAGTCGTTGTCCCAAGAAGAGCTATCGGCGATCGTTGCATCGATCGTGGATCGCGAAAAAGAGCTATCGATGGCGGAACGCGACACGGTGGTACGGGGACTGGTCGATGAAATAACGGGATACGGCCCGCTTCAACCGCTACTTGATGATCCCCTAGTGTCCGAAATTATGGTCAATGGGCCATCACGGGTCTATATTGAACGCTTGGGTCGTCTTGAAGCAACGCACGTGAGGTTTCGAGACCGTGCGCATTTAAAAGCTACTGTCGAGAAAATGTTGGCATTTACCGGGCGGCGTGTCGATGACGCCAGTCCTATGGTGGACGCCCGTTTGCCGGATGGGTCCCGGATAAATGCTGTAATTCATCCTATAGCTGTCGGGGGGGATGCTTTGACGATTAGGAAATTTTCCCGAGACCCCCTAACCATTCCGCAACTAGTTGAAGCGGGAACCCTCAGTCAGGCATTGGCCGATTTCTTGTCGGCGGCAGTGCGGGGCCGTCTTAATATCATCGTGTCGGGAGGGACCGGATCGGGGAAGACCACCACCTTGAATGCGCTGTCCGCGTTTATTCCTACCCAGGATCGGATCGTAACCATTGAGGACGCTGCCGAATTGCAATTACAGCAAGACCATCGGGTGAGCCTCGAAGCGCGACCCGCGAATGTAGAGGGTCGCGGCGAGATTCCGATTCGAGCTTTAGTCCGGAATGCGTTGCGGATGCGTCCCGACCGCATTATCGTGGGCGAGGTGCGGGGTGGGGAGGCCCTGGATATGCTCCAAGCCATGAACACCGGTCACGAAGGTAGCTTAACTACGGCTCATGCCAATACCCCTCGGGATTGTCTATCACGGTTAGAGACTATGGTTCTAATGGCCGGAGCCGATCTACCACTGGCCGCGATTCGCCAACAAATTGCCTCGGCACTCGACCTAATCGTGCAACAAGCGCGGTTACCCGATGGGTCACGGCGGATCGTCGAGGTAACTGAGATTGTGGGCATGGAACAAGGAATTATAACCACCCAAGACTTGTTCAAATTTGAACCGCAGGGTATCGGACCTAACGGGCTATTACAAGGCCACTTGGTGGGAAGTGGGATCCGGCCGCGATGTTATGAGAAATTACAACGTAATGGAGTGGACGTATCGATGAAGTGGTTTGATGGATAACCGCACTATGGTTACAGCGATCTGCCTCTTTTGGGGGGGCACCTTGTGGCTATTGTTGTTAGGCATCAGAGATCTGCGAAGCCGGTTGCAAACCCGACGGCAACTAGCACGATATGCTAAATTCACCCCGGGGTTTCGTGCCCAAGAGAACCCTAGGGAGCGAAGTAGGAATGTAGTCGCCGGCCAAGTCCGCCGTCAACGATTGGCGGCGGCCTTAAAGCTCAGGGTGTCGGAATATGGGATATTACGAATTTTGAGCGTCGCCATTCCGATGGTTGTCGGATATTGGATTCGCGGCCTCCTTGGTGGTGCTCTCTTAGGCGTCGCTGGGTACGTGACGACCTTGGCCCTGATTAGAATGAAAGAACGCAAGTGGCTGGCCGACGCCGAGTCAGCCCTGCCGGAGTTCCTTTCCGGGGTCGCGAGTGCGATGCGTGCCGGATCCTCTTTTGGCCAGTCGATGTTGGTGGTTGCCGAAGAGACGCCGGATCCTTTAGGATTTGAAGTCAAACGCGTGATGCGCCGGGAATCTTTAGGAATGACCATGGATGACGCACTCGCCGAGTTAGCGATACGAATTCCTTCTAGAGATCTCGGCATTGCGGTCACTGCCATAGCCATTCAACGCGAAATTGGCGGAGCCTTAGCATCAATCCTGGAAAACATTTCTCGGACAATTGGTGAACGGCAGCGCTTAAAAAAAGAGATTCGAACCTTGACAGCTCAGGGGCGCGCCAGCGGCAACATTCTGGCGCTGTTACCGATGGGGATTGGACTCATGATATGGTTTGTCAACCCGTCTTACATTTCACTGCTTTACACGAGTAAAATCGGGTGGATCATGTTGGGTTATGCGGCCGTGTCGCTAATCGTCGGGTATGCCGTGATCCAACGGATGGTGCGCGGTCCCAAGATCTAAAGGAGGCAACGCGGACATGGTAAGCCTAGTAGCAGCTGTGATGGGACTTGCTATCTTGTGTGGCGGCCTGTGGATACGCGATGTGGCGGCCCATAGACGGCTAGACGCGCTTGCAAGACGTATCGGGCCAGCGCCGCGCTATTCACGCGAAAGCTTTAAGGACGATATGGACTTGAATATAACCGCCC
>JAKADJ010000257.1 GCA_021820645.1 Bacillota bacterium | reverse complement strand
ATCGGGTAAACGCACCATCGTATCGTCCCATATTGCTGGGTCAGGATTAAAGGTGTTAGTGTCTTCATCCCAGGTCAGTTGGACATAAAAGCGGGGAACCGCGATAAGGCACCATTGTGTTTTCCAACGACGGACAAAAGCCAGTACGTGGCGCGACTGAGGTCCATCGACCAAAAGACCGTGGTAGGATCCGTTGGCAAACAGTTCCGGGTGTTGGCGCCGAACCCTAAGGGTTTGGTGGGTTACGTGTAGCTTGAATCGTCCATCAGTCCAGTGGTCCAGCAAGTCGCTCGGCGAAGGAGACGAATTGGCCAAGTTCATGAGGATAGTTTGACGTCGGCCAAAATCTATCGGTCGGCGGTTGTCGGGATCCGTTAAGGACAAATTCCAAAGTTCCGATCCCTGGTAGAAATCGGGGACTCCTGGCACTGTAGCTTTTAGAAGTGCCTGAGATACCGCGTTAAGTGCGCCATAAAATGAGGTGAGGTCAACAAGGGGCTGTATTGTGGTTTTAAAGTCTTGGTCTTGTAAAAGGCCGTCGACGAATTGGAAAAGTCCGTCTTCATAGTGGTGGTTTGGGTTGTCCCAACGTGAAAAAATTTTTGCTTCTCGCGCAGCTTTTTGCAGATAGGATTTGAGGCGTGTAGCCAATTCTAACAAGTCGTTGGGATCGTTTGGCCACGCTCCTATCAGGGATTGAAAGATAAGATATTGGGTTGGCATGTCGGGGATCAGGTGCGGCCCTTGCCGGGTCGTGTAGGTTTTTCCATGCTCACGTAAGCGGGTGACCGTTTTCTCCCAAAGGTCTGGAATTTCGCTCAAGATGCCTAGGCGGGCACGGACATCCTCGCTGCGCTTAGTGTCGTGGGTCGATGTCGCGTTCAAAGTGTGGGGAGAGCTTTGGCAACGTCTTTGCATATGCTCGTGAAACTGTTCAGGACTAAGACCATAAGAATCTAAGTTGCCCCCTACCTCGTTTAGGCAAATCAAACGGTGGTAGCGATAAAGGGTGGTATCTTCAAGACCCTTGGCATGTACGGGCCCTGTAAGTTGTTGCCAGCGCATCACCCATTCTTGGCATTTTTGGCGTTTGCGGGCCGGCATGGGAGGGGCGTCCATAAAAAACAACACACGGTGCATAAAGGTCCAGACGGTTTCAGGCAGTTCAGGGGTAAGGGTTCGCGCTTTTTGAAGAGCTTCGACCAACACCTTCCGGTCCGACGGCAGAGCCAGGCTACTACGTAAGTAGGTTCGATAGATGGGAACGCAAAGGGTTAATGCTGCAATGGCGTGGCGTATTTGGTCGTTAGTTAAATCGTGCCCCCAACGGTCTTGAGCCGCGATGGGTACCAAGGCGCGCGTTAAACGAGTGAGCTCGGCACTAAACAACTCGTGGAGCACTTGGTGTTTTCCTTCACGCTCCATGGCGTCTGGCTCACTGTCCGGATGCCACTGCCCATAAATCGTACGCAGGCGCTCCAAGCCTCTGGGGTCGAGGAAAACCTCCATGCTGGCATTGAGAAAGTCGTAGCCAGTGGTGCCGGCTGTGGGCCAGTGGGATGGTAAAGTCTCGCGGGGACCGAGGATTTTTTCCACGACAAGATACGGCTCACGGTCTTCGGGCAACCTTGACAAAAGTGTGAATAGGTAAGCCTCAGGGTCAAATAATCCATCGATATGATCGATCCGCACGCCATAGACCGCTTGGTGCTGGCACAGATCCAGCAATGTTTTGTGAACCATCTCGAATACGGGGGAGGACTCGACGCGAACCGCTGGCAACTCATTGATGTCAAAGAAGCGGCGGTAGTTGCCTTCTTCAGATGCCGTCCGAAAGTCTTCCAGTCGCCACCATTGCATGGCCAATAGTCGTTCGAGGCGATTCCAGCTTTGGGAATCACCGACGGTGCCCCCATAGGTCGCCAGTACGCCGGTAATTTGGGATGCGGACAAAGGGTAGCGTTGCATCCATCGCTGAAGATCGTGACCAGGGGTACGGGTCCACGAGTTGTGTGATGGTGTTAAGCGGTGCCATAGACGATAAAGTTCACGGTGCGCTCGCCGTTGACCTATACGATAGAGGCGGTGCAGGGTACGAGCCAAGATGGGGCGCCAGGATCGAGGGGTAAGGGGGAACCGTTTGTCATAATACCTTACGTAAAACCCTTCGGGTCCTTGTTCAAGAATGAGTGTCCCCGCCTCCAATTCTTGGCCAAAGGGGTGTCCCATAAATGGCAGCAAGATTTGGGGGTGACCAGGGATTTTAGACGTCCAGTCGATGTCAAACATTTGAGCATGCGAAGAGGCTGGACCGAGTTCCAACACATCCCACCACCAACGATTGTGAGGATCGGCTGCCATGTGGTTGGGTACTACATCCAAGATGACGCCCATTTGATGGGCTTGGAGGACGTCCAACAGCTCTCGGAGTGCGGGCATTCCCCCAAGCTCTGGATTGACGTGGGTGGGGTCCGTGACGTCATAGCCATGCTGGCTACCGATGCGCGCGGTGAAAATGGGCGACAGATAGAGGGTGTCTATGCCCAGTGCGTCAAGATAGGGGACGAGCGCGGTCGCGGACGAGAGCGTGAAGTTCTTATGCAATTGCAGGCGATAGGTAGCGCGCGGAATTGTCATGGCGCTGACTCCCAATGAATTTTGAGCATTGGGGCCAGAGCATAAAATTGGATTTTCCATGACTTGTCTAACGCTTGGGGGATTGAGCCCCGGTCGATGCGCTGGGCTAAGCGATAATAGAGATTTTGAAGCGCCTGCAAATCGAGGTCAAAGGGAAACTGACCAGCCAGCGTCAACGCTTCTTGTAAACGGGTTAAGGGATCGTGTTGTCCTATATGTCGATGAACATCGCGTCCCATCTGGAAAAGACTGCTTGACGCGGTATGCGCTAGGGATGACATGTTCAGTAAATGAGGCCATTGACGAGATTCGTTCAAAATACGTTGGATCCGCTCGGCGTCCCATTGAGGCGATTTCAAAGCGCGCTCTAGGTCGCGATTAAGCACCCACTCAATTGACAGGGACAAGACCTTAGGCAACGGAATGTGAGCGTCTCGCAACAAGGTGGCCAATGGCGCATGTCGTTGATACATCTGGTTGAGTGTGGATTCCGCTTCACTAAGGCTACGGGAGAGGATCTTTTCCAACAAATTTTGGCGATCGTCTAGGAATAGTTGTTCTAAGGTATACACGTTCGGGGAAAATTCTTGGTTAACCAGTTGAAGGATAGCGGTCAAATCACCCCGGTCAAAAGCGTGCCGTACGGCCAGCGCCAATGGTGCGGATGACCCCTTAAGGATACGAGCGCCCGCACTAAGTTGATGGTCGCCAAAATGAAGAACCAGAAACTGGATTGGGGTCACTTCTTCCGTCAACCCGTGCGTGATGGTTACTTGACCGAAGAACACAGTGGTACCGCCCGAACGAGCAATTTGCACTTCCTCACCATGACTTTTAAATAGGTAGATGCTAGATGGATCGGTGTCTGGCTCAAATAATTCGCGAATGGCCCAGTGCGCACCAATTTTTACAGCGTCGGCCACCGCAGGCACAACCAATTGGTGGTAAATCTGTGCGCCATGACCCATGGAGGGAACATTACTTTGGGCGGTGCTCAACGTTTCAACGAAAGGGGACTCAAGGTCGGTGGAAAAGATTTGCGAGGCCAATTGGAGAACTCGTCCAGCGTATTGGAGAACTTGCACGGTCTCAATGCCCGAGATATCGTCGAAAAACCAACCGCAGCTCGTGTACATTAATAGCGCATGACGTTGTATTTCCAGTAACTTCCATGTAATTACCCGTTCTTCGCTATCAAGAGGGTGGCTTGCGTGGGTTTGCAAGAATTGTTGGCGGGCGGCGGTAGAGGATGGATCTAAAAAGACCGATACATAATTATCACGTGCTTGCCACGGATTTGACAAATATTGCTGGGCTTTTGCTTCATATTCGGGGGCGATGGCGTCGCGTAACTGATCGAGGGCCAAGCGCAAGGGTGCCCTCCATCCTTGTGACCACCCACGGCCGGGATCGATTTTACAACCACAATCGCTACGCCAGCGTTCGATTCCGTGTGCACAGCTCCATGAGCTGTCTTCAACGATTTCCACGGCCATGTGGGGCGGATGAGCGGCTAAATATTCTCCGTAGTTGGTTAGAGTGACGTCCTCGCGCTGTTCAATATATTCCAAAGCATACGCTAACGCCATGTCGCCAAATCGATGATGGTGGCCGTAGGATTCACCGTCCGTTGCGATATGGACTAACTGCGGACGGCTTGGGTCATAAAACCCGTCAATGAGGCGGTTGGCAAAGTGCTCGCCATCCGCCAATAAGCCTTCAAACGCTACCGCCCGTGACCGAACTCCGTCATAGAAA
>JAKADJ010000256.1 GCA_021820645.1 Bacillota bacterium | reverse complement strand
AGGTGTGGGGTGGCCCAAAATCAAATCGGTCACCAGTTTCGCGGTGTAAGGACCGAGCAAGAGTCCTCCCGGACCATGGCCGGTGACAAAGTAGATGCCTTTGGTGGTGGGTGACGGGCCTAAAATGGGAAGACCATCGATCGAGGTGGGTCGGAGGCCCACGCGCCATTCGAGAATTTTGGCGAGTGCCAAACCCGGTACCACTCGTAGCGCTTCCGTTAGTACCTCCTGTTGGCCTCCAGCAGTGAACCAGGGGCTATATCCGGATTGGCTTTCGCGCGAGGCGCCCGCAACTACGTGGCCGTCCGGCCACGGCACCACATAATGACCCCGCATTCCCACGATGATAGGCCAGTTAGCGACGTCGCGACGATCACCGTCTTTCAGATGCACAATTTGGCCGCGATGGGGTACGACTGGAATCGGGTGACCCAATTGCGGTGCGAACGCATTCGACCAAGCACCTCCGGCGATGACTAGCGTGTCCATGGGATAATGGGTTCCATCAGTTTCTATGGATTTGAGTCGCCCGTCTTCAACGGCAATGGTATCAATTGACGCGGCGACAAACCGGGCCCCGAGATTTTCTGCGGAGGCCTTCAAGGATTCGCAGAGGAGCCGGCCGTCGACCCGCGCTGCGCCTTCGTGATACAGGGCACCTGATACAGGGCCGAGGGCCGGACAGCGTGCTTGGGCAAAGCCGGGATTAACATCAACCACCGCAGGATGGGGCCCAAAGTCGGCTGCCCACCGGAATTGGCGTTGTTGAATCCGGTCCCGATGGGCCGCAAAGTTCTCTTCATCGCCGACAAGCGCCACGATGAGTAGCGGACAAGCCGTGTACCCGGTCTCGTGATTAGAAAGTTGGGGGATCAGTTCTCGATAATAATTCTCTGCCTCAATGGCGAGGTGCGCATAGTCGTCATCGGGGTGGCCTGTAGTATAGCCCGAAATGATACCGGCTCCGGCACTCGTGGCCCGTCCCCTATCGTCTCGATCAAACACCCACACGTCATGGCCCGCGGCGGCCAAGTGGTACGCGACCGCAGCACCCATGAGACCGCCACCTAAAATCGCAGTTGTCATCAATCTCACATCCTATAGCCTGATCTGTCCGTCTATAGATCATTCTCCTTTATTGCGTAGGATTCCTGCCATGCGCCTCTCAATCCTGAGCGTTTGCTGAAGACCTCGCGGGAATGGTTGAGCCGCGCTCGTCGCCTATGTTACGGTTTTATTGTTGCTTTGGCCCAGAGGTTCCAGTAAACAATGAGAAACAACAGCCAGACGATTCCCGCCCATACCGATACGGAAGTGAGCGGAGACACCATAATCGCCAGTAAGATGCCGGCCAGCAAAACCAGACCAATAACCGGAAGCCAGGGGCCTCCGGGGACCGGAAACTTTAGGGCCTTGGTCTGATGCCGCTTTTTAAAGAGGAGTTCCGATACCAAAATGGTGCTCCACGTCCAGATGGCCGCAAACGAGGCTGCGCTCGAAATCCACACGTAGACGGTATTGGGGGCCAAATACGTAAGGAGAATGCCCACCGACATGCCAATCCCAGTGACCACCACGGCGCGTCGCGGTACTTTATTGCGGGACAAATGGCCAAGCGTTATAGGGAGACGCTCTTGTTGACTCATAGAAAAAAGCATCCGGCTTCCACCGTAAAGACCGGTGTTGGACGATGACAAGCCCGAGGTAATAATGATGGCGTTGATGACCGTGGCGGCCAGCGGGAGCCCAATCCGGGTAAATAGCAACACATAAGGACTCGTGTGATGGCCGATGAGAGCCGACCAGGGGAAGGCAATGAGCATCACAAAAATGGAGCCGACATAAAGAATCGCGATGCGCCAGGTAACATTGCTGACAGCACGCGGGATGGCCTTTTCGGGTTGGGCGGTTTCCCCGGCGGTGACGGCTAAGGTTTCGACCCCACTATAGCCCAGCACCACTAAGGAAAATGCCTGAAGCGGACCCGCCACTCCGTGAGGGAAAAATCCGCCGAAACGCCATAAGTTGGGAATCCCGGCCACGTGGTAACCGCCGAAGAGAGCCCGGAGTGCTAGAAAAATGCCAAGCCCCATAAAGGCTGCAATGGCGAAGATTTTTAACACGGCAAACCAGAACTCCACCGAGCCAAACACTTTGACGTGAAGAAAGTTGGCCAAGGTAAACAGGACCAGCGCTATGAGTCCCGGAATCCAGGCTGGCAACGCTGGTACCCAAAATTGCACCAAGAGGCCGATGGCGGCCAGTTCGGACATCACGGTCGAGACCCAAAAAAACCACCACATGCCGCCGGTAAGAAATCCCATCATGGGTCCCATGGTGTTTTCCGCAAATCGGCTAAACGAGCCAGCGATGGGCTCTTCGACGGTCATCTCGCCGAGCGCGCGCATAACGATTGCCACGACCACGCCCCCAATCACGTAATCGAGCACTACTGCGGGGCCGGCTAAGGTCAAGGCGACACCGGAGCCATAAAAGAGCCCTACCCCGATGACTCCGCCGATCGATAAGAGTTGGATTTGCAGGGGAGAGAGCGCTCGTTTGAGGCCGTCCCGCGAGATACGGGACCGGGGGCGGGGTTTGAACACAAAGGGCCACCTTTCCATGATTTTTGTTTAGGGTGCCCGAAGTTGCGTGCCGTTACTCGAAACGTATAAGAGTGGTGCTCAATTGAGGAGGTGATAAACGCTTAATCCGGCTTCCGGCCGTTATTAAAATCCGTTCGGGAGGGATCAGCGTGTCATTCGCGTCAATAGTTCGTCGTAAAAAATCGGAAAAAGAACCGCCGCGGCTCATGTCGCTGGATGTTTTGCGGGGTGTCGCTATTTTGAGTGTGGTGGTGTTTCATACCTACGTGGTGAACCTTAACCCGTCCCAGAGTTGGGTGATGCGCTTCATCGGACAGGGCGCCGAAGGAGTGGGGCTCTTCTTCATCCTGAGTGCCTTGACTCTGGGACTGAGCTGGGACTACCGCCAGACAAAGGACAGGCACCCGCGTCTCGCTTTCTGGTCACGTCGCGTATGGCGTATTGCTCCCTTGTTCTATTTGGTGCTTCTGGTTACCCCGTTACTTACGCATGGAAATCCTAAGTTTGCCTCGCCGCATATGACCACGGTCTTTACGTGGGGAAGTTTTTTGGCGCACATCACCTTCATCTTTGGATGGATTCCCAGTTATCAGAACTCGTGGATTGGCGTCGGCTGGTCGATTGGCGCCGAGATGAGCTTTTATCTCTTGTTTCCCTGGCTAGTGGAACGCGTCCTGCCGCGTCTGACACCTGAGGGATTATTGGCAGCGAGCCTGGCCATGGTGTGGGTGTGGCCTTATGTAATGACCCATATACCCGGAGTATCGTGGCCGGGATGGGCGTTTGCATTCTTGTTTTGGGCGTTTCCGAGCCAATTTGTGTGGTTTGCGATCGGGCTGTGGATCTGGAAACGGCAGGCCTGGAAGCCACGCCGTTGGTGGTGGGCGCTATTGTGGGCGGGGCTCGCCATTGGGGTAGCGAATCAGGTATGGAGTCCCATGAATGAGAACGTGGCGTGGCTCTTACCTAATCTTTTCCTAGTGTGGATTTCGTGGCATGATCTGGCGGCCATGCGTTGGCTCACACATTTGCGGATCCTGGAGTTTATCGGCAAACGCAGTTACAGCGTCTACCTGATTCATTGGTTTGTACTTAAAGCCTTTGTGCTACCTTGGGTGCCGGATGCGAATCAGGGTAGCATTCTAAGCTTCGTGGTCAGGACCGCGGCCGTGCTAGGGATTTCATTGGGCCTGGCCCATTTGTCGTATCAATATCTGGAACAACCCGGGATTCGCCTGGGGAAGGTCTGGCTCCATCGACGTGGCTGGGATGCGCCTGATGCTTTGGCTCCCGGAGCATCCGAACCGCGAGTTGTGGCCGAAAGGACGATGCGACAGGCGTATCGTAGTTAATCCATAATGGGCGGGGTCATCAATCCGGCCAAAATGTAGTGGCCCACGTTGCATGCAGCAGTGGTTCACGTAGAGGTTTCAATATAGGTAGACCGGCGAAGGGGGGCGAACACCCTCTTACGATCCCGTTAAGCGTTCTTGAACGACGCTATGCCTAATGGTTTCCCGTAGAAAATCCAGGGCCACGTGATACGCATAGTCGAAGTCGAGGCGTTCGGTCCACTTGTGGGCATCCCGACCCCAAGGCCCAACATTAAATACCGGCACCTTAAACTGTTGCATAGACGCCAGCGGAAGTTCGTATCCGTGTTGCCACAGCGGCAAGTTGTCCACCAGAACCGAAATGTCGTGGCCCTGGTCAGAACCTCCGAAGCTCAAGTCCGATAGCCCTCCATAATAACGATCTGCTTGCAGGCTGATGCCATGGATCTCTTAGAT
>JAKADJ010000255.1 GCA_021820645.1 Bacillota bacterium | reverse complement strand
ATCCGTCCGTTCATCGATACGTCAGTCAAATATTACTCCTCGGGCATGCAGGCCCGGCTCGGTTTCGCGGTGGCGACCAGTGTAGACCCCGAGATCCTCATCGTGGATGAAGTGCTGGCAGTGGGGGACGAGGCGTTTCAGCAGCGCTGCATGGATCGCATCTTCGCGATGAAGCGAGGGGGGACCAATATCTTATTGGTATCCCATAATCTCGGAGCCATCGAACGCTTGATGGATCAGGCTGTCTGGATCAACCAGGGGGTTATGCAAAAGATCGGGAGCCCTCGCGACGTCGTGTTTGCTTACCGGCAAAGCATGATCGATCAAAACCAAGGAATGAGCCAGCAGAATGAGACTCTTGAAGCGGAGGAGACTCAGGCCGGGCCTTTGGCGCTCCAAGAGGCCTATCTGGAGGTCGAGGGACGCCGCGTCGACAGTCTGCAATCCGGGGCATCTTTGGACCTCGTCACCGTTCTCGACAACCAGAGCGGAGCCCCTTTATCTGGCCATTTTTCCTATACTTTGAGGCGGCCCGACGGGCTCGAAATTGTTTCCCTATCGAGTCTTCTCGACGGCCCGCCGATGAGCTTTCCGATGGGGCGGGCTAAAATTGTGGCGCGCTTGCCCGAACTCTATCTGACCAGTGGAGAGTACGAAGTCGATGCGGCCTGTTTTGATGCCAATGGGAGGCGCCTGTCGGAATGGCGGGCTCTCATCCGCTTTTCGGTGCAAGCGATGCAAACGACTCCGGGCCTTTTGGTGTTACCGCACCAATGGGACATTCGATGAGACCGGTTATTGCGGTCGACGCCCGCTATGGACTGAGAAATCCGCGGCGGGGGGTGGGCGAATACGTGTATCAGGTGGTCAAAGCGCTGGCGGAGCGCGAACGCCCCTACGATCTGGTACTCTATGGTGACGCATCCAATGATCCGGGTACGGTAAAGGCACTGCGACAATGGTATGACGTGCGCATACTGAGCGCCCCGAACTTTTTTTGGTGGGAGCAAGTCGCCTTTGCCCGGGCCGCTGCCTTGGCGAACCTCATCCATGGCACCGCTAACATTGCGCCTTTAATGGGGTCGGTTCCTCAGATCCTCACCATTCACGATGTTATTGAGTGGCATCGAGGCCGCGACTTTCCTTCACGAATTCCCTTCCGGCATCATGTGAGTCGCTTATATCGCATGAATGCCTTAAAACGACTGGCCCCTTTAGCCCGCCAGATCCTCACGGTAAGCCAGCATGCCAAACGCGATATGAGTGCGACGTTAGGCGTGGATGTGGAACGCATCATCGTGACGCCCTTGGCGGGCAAATATCCGGTAGCAAGCCGGCCCACGAACGAACCGGTGCCAGGCTCCCGATACCTTTTGACTCTGGGTGCCCTCGATCCCCGGAAAAACTTGGCCGCCGTACTCAAAGCGTACGCACAACTTCAGCGGCGAGATTTGACTTTAAGGGTGGTTGGCGTGGAAGAACGTGGGCGAGGGATCGTGGAGAATTTGGTGAGGCGCTATGGCCTAAGCGAGTCGGTCACCGTGGAGACGATGGTATCGGACTCGAAACTCCAGGATCTGTTGGCTCATGCCGTGGCGTTTATTTATTTGAGTCGCTACGAAGGATTTGGCCTACCGCTGTTAGAAGCTATGAGTCAAGGGTGTCCGGTCATCTACGCCGACCAATCCTCCTTGCCAGAGGTAGCAGGGGGCGCGGGTAAGCCATTCCATCCGGATGACCGCGAGGCCATTGCGCGGGAAGTCTGTCGCCTAGCGGATGACTCCGAGTACCGGGAATCGCAGCAATGGGCGGGGATTCGAAGAGCGAGAGATTTTTCATGGGCTATCACTGCAGAAAAGACCCACGAGGGATATTTGCGAGCCTTAGCCCAGGGGGCGCTACGATGAGCCCCGCGGTGAGGGTGGCCCTCGATGCCAGGGTTTTGACGCTTCAATCTGAATTGGCTGGCGTCGGGCAATATATTAACGAGATGATTAAGGCATCCCAGGAGGTCGGCCAGGAGTTGGTGGACCTGGTGCCTCTGTCGTTTCGGGAGGATGTGGCGCGACCGGGGGTCACGGTGGTGCCGCCCATTTTGCGGTTGCCGTGGCAGTCGGTAGCGGTACCGTGGCACCTTTGGCGTCACCATTATGATGTGTTTCACGGGCCCGCCTTTAGTGTGCCGCCTCGAACCCATACGACTTTGATCGTGACCATCCACGATGTGACCTATTTACGGTTTCCCGAGACGGTTAATGACGACACCGTTCACTATTTGACACGAGTCGTGAAAAGCGCCGTGACGCGAGCCGAGGCCGTGATTGTGCCATCTTTTGAGGTCAAAGAGGACTTGCTCCGCCATTTCCCGAGAATCTCGGCATCCAAAATTCGGGTAATTGCGCTCGGAGCGGACCGTCTTCCCGGAACGGGGCCCAATTTATCCCCCGAGGTGCCCATGCCGTACCTGATGCATGTTGGAACCGTAGAGCCACGAAAGAATCTCCCGTTCTTATTACAGGTGTTCGATCGGCTTAAAATGCGTTATGAAATTCCCCACCACTTGGTGTTAATAGGAGGAGCCGGGTGGAAAAACCAAGCATTTCATGAGACGCTTGACGGGCTCCGACATCGCGATGCGGTGCATCTCATGGGGTATGTGGATGACGACACCATGGCCGCTTTTTATCGGCACGCGAGTCTCTATGTAATGCCAGCGATTTATGAAGGATTTGGCATTCCAGCCCTCGAAGCGGCTCGTTTTGGGGTGTCGGTCGTGGCCAATGCGACCGGGGGCATCCGCGACCTCGATCCCGACCCCGGGATTCGGGTGATGGCCTCTTGGGATCCCGATGACTGGGCCAAGGCCATCGTCACGATGCTGTCTGAACCGGTGGCCCCCCGCATTGCGGTGCCCACTTGGCGCCAAACCTGGCTCGCGCACGTGTCCCTTTACCGGGAGGTGGTCGGCCGATGAGAACCTTCGGGCTCTTCGATGTCTCGGTCATTATTGTGAATTACAATGGGGAATCTGTTTTGAATAAAGCCCTACAGAGCCTTTATGGATTGTCCCAACAACCCCTCGAAGTGGTGGTGGTGGACAACGGGTCCACCGATGCCAGTCTCGAGCTTATTCGTTCTTTTGCCAAAGCCTATCGGCGTCTGCATCTCGTCGAAGCCCAACGCAATTGCGGGGTGGCGGGGGGACGCAACATTGGGGTGGAAGTCGCCAAAGGAGAAATTTTAGCGTTCCTGGACGCGGATGGCCGAGCCTTAGAATCATGGCTACCCGAAGCCCTAGTGGCGATCAATCAGGATCCCCGGGTAGGGTCCGTGGCGCCGCTAGTGCTCATGGAAGATGGGGACACCATTAATGGTGCCGGCTCTTTTATCGATGCGAGTGGACATGGTCGGGATCGGTTCTGGGGGGAGTCGCTGGTTTCACGCGAAGCCGACCTAGGGCGTTTGGCTGGGACTGCCTGCGATTACCCTATGGGCTGTGGCATGGTGGTGCGACGTCCGGGACTCGAAACCATTTGGCCGCTTGATGAGGGGCTCTTAAAATGGCATGACGATACCGAAATCGGTATTCGTATCAGACGACTCGGCTACCGGACCCTGTTTTGGCCCCAAAGCCGCGTCTTGCACCAACCTGGCCACTCGGATCCGGCACGCCGCGAGGTACGCCATGTGGAGTCGGAAATGGCACGGTTTCGGTTGCTACTCAAGTATTATCCGTGGCCACGCCTGGTCGGATCCTTGATGCACTATCTGATCCATGCCATGAGCGGAGCCCGGAGGCATCCGGAGCGCAAACAGGATGCGATAATGGTGCTGCAAGATTTACGGGCCGCTTGGCCCCTGGCGCGAAAAATACGCCGCCAGTGGCGTTAATCGTGAAGTCGGCCCGGTTTCGCTTGGATTGCCATCTGGCCTGCTATGGGAAGAAGACATACACGGGCCATCAAAGGAGAGAAAACACATTTGGTGCAACCGTATGATTTCCCACTCCAAGAGCTCGAAAAATATATCCCGACGTTGACCCAACCCCTAGACTTTGACCAATTCTGGAAAGAGAGTCGATCGCTGCTAGCAACGGAACCACTCGAAGACTGTTTAGAGCCGGTGGTGTATCCCGCTCATGGGGTCGAGGTGTTTCGGGTCGAATATCGCGGGTTTGCTGGAGCCCGGATTCGAGGTTGGTATGCCCGACCGCAGGGTCACGGCCGCTTCCCAGGGCTCGTCGTATATCATGGTTACAATTGGAATTTGGAAGGCGGTTTGCATGACATTGTCAACTGGGCCTTGCATGGATATGCCGTGTTTGGCATGGCTGTTCGCGGCCAACAAGATAGTGGCGAGTCGATGCCGAGTCCGCATGGACATGCCGCGGGCTGGATGAC
>JAKADJ010000254.1:2335-4425 GCA_021820645.1 Bacillota bacterium | reverse complement strand
ACCAGTCAACCATGTCTTGTGACCAGACATTTTGCTCCACCCACTCTTCGGGCTTATACCGGCGGGTTTGTTTGACCGATTTTCGAATGTTAACCGTAGGGTACTCAGAAACGGGCAGCCACGTTGCCTCCAACCGTGCCCCGCCAGGCAGGTCGTCATCAATAAGCGGCTCTTCGTAGTTCAACGTCCGTTCACTATATTTGATCAGGTTTTGGAGCCATTCCTCAAGCGCAACGCCGGAACCAAAACTTATCGGCCTTCCGCTTGCTTCGGGATAGTCGTCCGTGTACTGGTAATCAATTCCGTTGCGCCGATACCAGATGCGATCTGGAGCGTCGATCATAACCTCGGTTATGTCTTTGTCATCCATAAGCTGTTCTATGAGGCCCCAACCGAATGTATAGTCCGCCATCTCATCCAGAAGTCGTTTCTTTTCACCCTCGGTCAGATCCCTTTGTTCAGCAATCACCTCACGATAGACACGGTGAATGTCGTCTTCATGGAGAGCCACGTCATCGAACAATTCGCCGCCTCGTTCAATGGAAAGTTTGCGGACACGGGATTTAATCGCGAGCCATCGGTCATCTTTCATTTCCGTGCGCATGATGGCAACGCGCCGATTGCTGTCTATCACCTGTTCGCTGGTATTTTCCCGGGTTGCCGTAACCGCGGTATCACGCAGATTCACCTTCCTGCGACTCAACGATTCATTCATACAGTTTTCTCCTCCCTAGCGAAGCCCCAGCAATTTCCGCATAAAACTCCGTTCAGCGCTGGGTCTGGGTTTAATCGGCCTCGCTGTCTTTTGGGCACGGGCCTTGCCCCCCTTCGGCACGAGCGTTTCTTCCTCCATCTCATCCTCGTCCCCCACATGCTTGAGCAGCGCTTTCATCGCTGATCTCCAAGGAGAATCGAACGGTAAACTGATGCGGCCCGTATTGGCCATTGTGTGATACGTATCCGTTTCTTCCCGAAGAGTCCCGATGATGGGGAGTTCCAGCGTCCGTCCCATGAGGTCCGGCTTTATTGAGTGATTCGAGACTTTGTTAATGAGAAGCATGTACTTGTCTTTCGAGCAAAGCTTCGTTTGCTCGACAATCTCCAAGTGTCGAATTGCCGCATCCAGATTCGGCTCCGTGGCCTCATAAACCAAGATGACCGCGTCCGCCGCGATGAGCGTGCCAATCGTCATTTCATCTCGCAAGCGAGGCCCCAAATCCACCAACACGTATTCGTAGTCCTTTTTTAGGTGGTTCAAAAAGTCCGCAAATATCTCCCTGCTCGATACTTGCAGTCCGTCCAACGTCCCGATCAAGGGATAGATGGTGATATCGGGCATTCCACGCTGGCTGATGGGCACGGCCATTTTCTCCAATTTCGCCTGAAGCGCCTCGGAATCCGACCAAACGAAGTCGGCAATAGTGTCCAACCCGTCACGCGCAGGTTGCAGGCCAAACAGCCGCAAGATGCCGGCCTTTTCCTCGTCTGCCTCGACCACAGCTACCGTTCGCCCGCTTTCTTGAAGAAGCCGCGCCATGATGCTGATGGTCGTCGTCTTGCCGACACCTCCGGCGGTGGAGAACGACGCCACAATGCGATGGGTCCGTTCCGGTGGCTCAATAAAGCGCGATTCACGCGCTGTTGGCCGTTTCTCTCGTGGTGCGATTGCCTGGTCAGGCACCGATTCTTCATCCCAATCCAGTGATTGACGGGCAATCGGGCGCTCTAAGTCTTTATCCAGCGATTGCATCCACTGAATCACGTTTCCCGGCAACCGCCCATGCAAAACATCCGTCTCGTCTTCCGTTTTGACCTGCTCAGGCGCTCCCAATACCGCCCGATGGGGAATCGCCGCCAACACGGATGAATCGTGTCCATCGTTTCCGTACACCGCAATCAGCCGGTCCATCTCATGCGCAGCCGCTAGTGCTTCTGCCTCTTCGCGGGACTGCGCCAAGTAAATCGGCTCCCATTGAGTTCGCAGCCGCTCAGCGAGGCGCTCTGCTATCGCGTCCTCAATCCAAATGAGCGTAGGTGTCTCCCATGTGAGTTGCATTTCACTGGTCCTCCTCAATAATTTTGACGCCTAT
>JAKADJ010000254.1:0-2325 GCA_021820645.1 Bacillota bacterium | reverse complement strand
ATTGCGGCGCGAGTTGTCACAGCGGCAAGGATGGCCCGCAATGGTTCATCTTCCGCGGTACTCGCCCGGTCCATGATGCTCGTCCAGCGTTCGCCGACAACGCGTTCCCATTGCCGCTTTTGGGGCTTGGTGATGCCGTAGCCCACCCCGACCCACAGGTGCCGATCCGCTACCAGCCATTCGTTGGCCTGGGTCCACTGCTGCCAACGCAAGGCCAAGGCTTGGTGGTATTCATAAGGGCCGGAAACCAGCACACTGACGTCCGCCATCGCGGTGACCCAGGCGCATCGCGGGTCCGACCATCCTCCTCCTAAATCGACGACAACATAGTCATATTGGCGCTGTGCCCAACGAATCAAATCATCCATCTCTACTTCCGACCACACGATAGGCCGTTCGGGAAAGTGTCCATTCGAAGTCAATACGTGGAATTGGACCTCGTAGTGCCAGACGCGCTCAGCCCACCGGCGCACCTCCCGAACATCCGGCATCTGCGGAGTTTCCCAGCAATGGTCGTTGGGTGGCTGATCACCCAACCACGCACTAACTGCCCCGCGAGCATCCCAATCCAGCAAGAGCACCCTCCCTAATTGTGTGAGCGCACGCGCCAACTGCGTAGCCACCATGGTCGATCCCACGCCGCCTCCCATACCCTGAACGGCGATCAACTGCCGTACCGCATACGACATGGGCATACGTGGAGGACGTGCAACAGGTGAAGTATCTTCGGCGTCGGTCTGTTGCTTCTGCGGTTCACGGTTTCGCTCTTTGGCAACGCCGATCCCAAACTTTGGCCGACGCTTAAAGTACGAGGCCTCCCCAATCGGCTGGCGTTTGTCGGGTGTAGAGGGTTCCTCGTGCGGGTCGTGGTGACTCCGATACGGCGCCATGGCCCAAGGGCCCTTGGGGTGTTGGATGACATCCGCAATCTCCACGATCTGCTCCTGACCAATCGGTTCAGCCTGTACCACGTCGTTGATTCCTAAATCTGCACAAAGACGCATGAGACGGTCGCCGGGGGGATCGATTGGTTCAGTAATCAGCACGATGCGCGTATGCACCGTACTGGTAATGCGCCGAATCCACTCGTCCAGCGAACGTTCATGAACCACGCCTTGAGAGTGTCGCGTCAACACCACCACATCCGGGGCATCGGCCTGCCACGCATCAACCATTTGCGCAGCCAAAAAATTGGCCTCTTCAAACCGCTCCTGCGGCAACAGGGCTTGCAGTTTCGGGATAATCCATCCACAAAAGCGGGCCTCATCGACAATGACAATCCTCATCCATTGAAGCCTCCATTCTCTGCTTCTATTTTGACACACTATAGTAGTTCTTGCATCAAATTTATAGCGTATATTTACTTTGTGCGACATTAGCCACTGATATATGATAGGCTCAACAATAAAATCATCAGGAAAGGAGCTGGGTATCATCGCAACGCGAGTAAAGCCCCAATTTAACACCATCAAAGTCGTTAGGAGCACCATGGGTCTCACACAAGATCAATTAGCTAAAAAAGTTGGGGTCACCCGAGCACGATTGGAACAAATCGAAAACTCCAAGCGTGAGCCGCGTCTGGGAGAAGCAAAACGACTGGCTGAGGTTCTCGATAGCAGCATTGAAGAATTATTTCCATCATGACGGACGCCCGTTGCGTGCATTTCGCCCCTTTTGTGGCACAATAAAGTAAGGAAGCCACTTAAGGAGGAATTATGGCTAATTCCAATAAACCACGCACGCGGCGCACACCCGCGTCAACGGACAAAGGTAATGTGGTTCTGAAAGGCCGCGCGGTGCCTATGAAACTCTTCCCGTTCGAGACGACCGCTGAGCAATTAGCGGCTCGTGTCATCGAGGACATCGAGTCGGGTGAGTTAAAGGTGGGCACCGTGCTCCCTGATCGGAATGCATTATCGTCCTTCTATCGCGGTAAGTCTGCCATCAACCAACGTGCCGTCGGTGATGCGCTTTATATTCTCGCATTTCGGGGATATGTGACACTCGGGACTGAATACAATAATGTTCATCGTTATATCGTAACCAAGCCGCATCGCTATGAAAGCAATCGGAACGGATTGTCTGCTGACCTCATGACCAAAATCATGCGCCAGTCAATTCCCGATGCGACGGAGACTCCCCAACCTTTTCCCCTTATGTGGGAACCCATTGCCATCAATACCACAGCGATTCCCGATGAGTTTGTGGCTGATTTCAGCGAAGGCCGCACGGTCGATAACGTCAAGGTGTTTCATTTTGTTGATCGTGTTTGGTCGGCTCGAGATGTTGTCGCACGTCACGAAACATGGGTCTTTCCGTATCCCG
>JAKADJ010000253.1 GCA_021820645.1 Bacillota bacterium | reverse complement strand
GGGATCTCCTGTAATGCGTAGAGAAGCTTTGGCAACTGCGGTTGGCCATAGAGGTCATGGCCCCATATCGTCGAATCTTGAGCAATGAGCACCAGTTCTCGGACTCCCGATTGAACTAGACGCTTAGCCTCTGCAACCACGTCCCCAAGGGGTCGACTGCGGTAGCCTCCACGCATGCTGGGTATGGCGCAGAACGAACAGGCGTGGTCACACCCTTCGGCGATCTTTAAATACGCTGTGTAGGAAGGTGTCGTCAAGCGGCGTGGGCTTTGCAAGCCACTTACGGGCATTTCTCCCCAAAATGATGGTCGGACACCTTTCAAAGCACCATCCACCGCTTCTACGATGCGGTGAAACTCTCCGGTACCGACCATGGCGTCGACCTCGGGCAGATCTTGCCATAAGTTTTGTTGATAACGTTGGGAAAGACACCCGGCCATCACTAACGCCCGCAGTTGTCCACTTTCCCGGTATTGGTTCATTTCTAAAATGGTATCAATGGATTCTTGCTTCGCCGCGGTGATAAAGCCGCAGGTATTGACAATGAGCACTTCGGCGTCCTGTGCCTCGGGTGTCAATTGATACCCAGCCTGTTCCAACAATCCTAACATTACCTCGGAATCCACCCGATTTTTCGGACATCCGAGACTGACCATTCCCACTCTGGTTGCCATGATACCCTTTCACCTCGTCGGTAATGATAACGTACCCCAGCTAAAATGGGAAGACAACGCACTGGAAGGCTTGGCAAATTGCTCTAACGGGAGTGCGGTGGGGACTCATCGCCGGTGGTTTTTAAGTTGGATAATCGGCCTACCTTTGGCACATACCAAGGTACACAATGTTTTTCGAGAAGGGATGATTTTCATGCGCACTCCCCCCAACCCACGTATCGTGCTGCGCCGACTCATGGTGGCCATGGTCGCCACGGGACTCATCTTACTGACCCCGATTCGGATGGGTTCACTTACGCATACTGCGGTGGCGGCGAGCCTGCCCGCTTCCGATCGATATTCGCTTCGGGACGTCAACACCACTCAGAAGGTGGCCGCGCTAACTTTTGATATTTCGTGGGGCAGCGTGATGCCGCCTAAGATCTTGAAAATACTAGTGGCCGACCATGTCGCGGCGACGTTTTTTTTATCGGGTCCGTGGGCCAAACAAAATCCTACCATGGTATCCCAAATGGTTCGGGATGGATTTGAGGTTGAGTCGCACGGCTGGGCGCATGTCAATTTTTCTAACTTGTCCACGGCCGGAATTGTCCGTAATATCAGCGAGACAAATACTGTCCTGAAGGACCTGACGGGGAGAAGTCCCACCTTTGTCAGACCGCCTAACGGAGATTTCAACAGCCGCTCTATTCTTGCTGCCCGTTCAATTGGGTACACCACAGTAACGTGGGGCACCGATTCTCTAGACTGGATGAATCCCGGGGTCTTTACGATCGTATCGCGGGTGGTGCAGCGGATTCATCCCGGCGACATCATCTTGATGCATGCATCGGACACCTGTAAACAGACCGATTTGGCCCTTCCCACCATTCTTAAAGATCTTGCCGCCAAAGGCTATCGCCTGGTGACCTTAAAAAATCTGATGACCGTTGGAACCCCTAATTATCGCGGGTGAGCCTCATGTGCTGTGTCGCCTAAGGCCATGGGCTCATTCGGATCTCTCATCCCTGCGATCTTGCATCAAATCGATTTCATCGCGGCGACCGCCGAATACGTCGTGGTGGCCTTGCCCGGAGGCAGCATGGCAGCCTTTGGGCAAGACGTTTTCGCTACGAAGGACGGGAGACATCATCGGAGCCAACGGCCGGCTCCGGCCATCATTGGGGCTTTGCTTTCTCGCTGCTCGCGGTTGGGTCACGGGTAACCGGACCGGGATCACTAGGACTATCATGATTGACGTGCCCCGCGATGGCGGACAACAGTGGCAGAGGCAATTCCGAGTGGCTCGGTCGTTGGAATTCATCGTTTATCGCTCCCGCTTTTGGTCCTCCAGTAATGAATTCATGGGATCCTTGGGCCATCTCCGACTCCACTCAGTACGTTGGTATTTGTATATCGGACCCTCGAGGGCGGCCATGATTGAATCCCGGACGCCAGCAAATTTTGGCCAACTGTCGCTCTCGTGGTGGCATCGGTGCGACGAGGCGCGTGTGGGCGCAAGACCCGGTTTGACGGGCCGAGTTCTCTGCAGCCAGTCCGGTTGGGCGATGAGTGGATCCGGGACGATGTGGATTTTGATAGAGCACGTGCTGTGACGTTTCGAGCGTTAGTCTGAGTTAAGAAGAAGATTCCGATTCACGCCAATCGCATTCCCAGTCACCTCCGTCTGGGCCCGGCGCACGCACCTTATTGGCGAGTTCTTTGGGTTCTTAAGCCATTTTTAATCCACTGCCACCATCGAGGGCGTGGGGTGTTTTTGGGGACTTTCTTTAATGTCACCAGGGTTTCGGTTTCGGGGGGTTGGTCACTGGTGGTCACGATCACGCGCCCGACCCTACGGTTGGCAATGACAGGGGCCTTCAAATAAGTTGGGGCGGCTACGTGGATTTGAAAGAGTTGGCCTCGCGCATGGGTGATCCAGATTGGGCGACGCACGCCAGCGCCGACCCCACTTGCCTGGCCCTGGGTGACTGGAATCACCGTCACGGCAACGTTCTGCTTCACCGCCATGACGGTTACCGAATTGTGAAATCCCCAGCGTAACAAGCGAGACGCGTCATAAAAGCGATTGGAGCTATTTAAGACGACCGCAATGAGTTGGCGTCCCTCAACCGTGGCCGAAGCGGCCAGGCATTTCCCCGCCGCATTAGTGGTCCCGGTTTTGATGCCGTCCGCGCCCGGAAAGCTATAGAGTAATTGGTTGGTGTTGTTAAGCGTGCGCTTGCGACCCGAACGTTGTTCAGTGACCTGGTCCTCGCGGGTTCCCACCAATTTACGGAACGTGGGCAAATTCAAGGCTGCTCTCGCGATCAAAGAGAGGTCGTACGCAGACGAGTAGTGGCCAGGTGCCGTCAGTCCGTTGGGGTTTTCAAACGCCGTATTAAAGGCCCCTAATGACTGCGCTTTGGTGTTCATTTCCGCGACAAAGCGCTCAACGCTTCCGGCATCGGCTTCTGCTAGGGCCACCGCGGCATCATTGCCCGAACGCAGGAGCAGACCCCGCAAGAGATCCATCACCGTATAGCGTTGTTGGGCCCGAATATGCATGGAGGATCCGATGGTCGCGGCGGCTTTGGGAGACACGGTCACGACACGGGAAAGATGGCCTTGTTCAATGACCAATAAGGCTGTCATCATCTTGGTAATGCTCGCCGGATCTTTTTGTGCAAACGCATTCTTTTCGTACAGAATGGCACCCGTGCGGGCATCTACCAAAATCGCCGCGTGAGCACTAATTTGAGGGGGGCGGGTTGCACCGCTTGGAGCATGATGCGGCGCCGAGACTACGAAGATGCCACTAGCTAACAGTGTTAAAGGGAAGCGGAGGACCGTCACGGGCACACCTCGCTTTCGGATTGGTTACCCGATCATCATGCCCCTAACCCAATCTTTGATGCGAGCTACCAGGTTTATGGAGCCGCGCTTTTAACAAAATTTAGTTGCCACAGCACGGGGGTTGTGGGCAGAGTAACCGCCTGGCGATTCGCGGTGAGCGAAAATGCATGCGTCCCAAAGATAAGATCCAAGGTTTGAGTTGCCTGAAGCGAAACGGTTTGGCCAGCCTGGTATACGTGGCCGACTTGGGCCGCACCATTAATTTGATATCCCATCCAACAAGCACCTTGAAATCGGATGACGACGGTAATGGGTTTGGGGACATTATAGGTGGCGACGGTGATGCGACCTTGAGTGGCGGTAGACGTGGCATTTAAGGAAGACGGGGTGACGGCAGCTGTCTTTTTGTGGTGGTGCGTTTTTGCCGACGTGTGGTTTTTTGCTGGCCGTTGGGTATGGGACGTCTTGGGCTGCGGGGCTGTCACGCGATGACCCGGCGCCCTTAGTAAGTACCAGCCCCCAACAAACAAAAGCGCAATGACCACCAACAGGGTCACGACGGACCGTGTGCTAATCGGCGCCAGAGGCGTAGTCGGGCGTACCGCAGCTTGCCTGCGATTTCTCGGATGCCGCGGACTAGTGGTAGTTCCGTGGGATTCTCTGGACGCGGTATAAATGCCCGTGCGTTTAGGTGTGTCGTAAGGTACTGTGGGTAGCGGGTCTGGACCCAATTGAGTGCGCCGAACTTCCACGAGGCGATCCCCATCAAGATCCAAGAGGCGGCCATAGTTGCGCAAAAATCCTTGTCCATATACTTCTCCAGGCAAGTCTTGCCAACGATTTTGTTCAAGGGCTGCGAGGTAGTCGCGACGAATTTTCAATTCTTGACTCGCCTCGTCTAGCGACAGGCGACGATGGATTC
>JAKADJ010000252.1 GCA_021820645.1 Bacillota bacterium | reverse complement strand
AATGGACGGGCTGGATCCTAAGGTAACCCAACTCATCAGGCTGGCCAAAAAGGGGGCCGCATACAAAATGGGAGTCACTCGAGGTGCTGGTAATCGTGCGAGGGCCACGTTCCATAACATGTAGGCCACCGCTGCTGGAAATATGCCGATATACACGATGCTTATGATCGGTAAGGCCGGTGCCGTCATCATCTGGGCCCAGAGTCCATGTCCATATAATATCATGGGCAACGTCCCTGCCCAGGTCACTCAAGCCGTGACCTCTAAGGGACGGAATTCCTCTAATAAGGGCTTTTCGATGACGAAATACAGCGAGGTGGCCACCGTTGCCACTACAATCCACAACGTGTCCGCTCGCCAAGGCGACCCGACGCCCGTAATGGTCAAAACCCCCGCAAGACTCATGGCCACTCCTATCCACCCCATCGGTAAGTAACGTTCACGTCGCAACCATAAAGAAAACAACCCGGTCAATATCGGGGCCAACGATACAATAAATCCCGCAGTGGCAGGCGACACTTTCAATTCTCCGACACTTAAGCAGGTATGATACACGGTTAATCCCAGTACGCCGCTGGCCACAACCCGCGGCCATGCCCGCCGGGGCAGCAGGCCAATCTTGGCAAACGGTGCAATCACCAAAAACACCGCACTGGCCACTAGAAACCGTAGCAACACAAGGTGATAGGGCGTAAAGGCCATTAGCCCAACGCGAATCCCCGTAAATGCCGACGACCAGAAGACCACCGTTAACGTGGCCGATATCCATGCCAAGCGATTTGTCATTTGCGCCTCCGATTCTCCCACGCGGCCGCTGGGAATCTCTCGATTTCCGATTGTATCACGATGTGCCTTTGGGATTTTAGGTACTCTTTAATTTCCTCAACAGGATTTGTAGAATAAATCGCGAATATCTCATCATAACCCTCACCCGAAGACATTCGGTTGGGAGCACCTTTATGAGAAGGGATATGGAATGGCTAAGAAGAAACGCAAACTGGCGATGATGCTTATGCTAGGGGCTACGATTGTGGTTGCGGGTCATGGGTCCAACAACCGTGGTGTTACTCCCAGTCGGAGATTTTTAGCAATGGCTGGTAATTCAGATAGGTCGCTGATTACTATCGTGGCCCGCCAAGATCTTTTAGACCGGGTTGCGGTGCCGCTGACCGCCGGAACTCGTGTCCGGATTATCGGAACTCCCCAGGGACGGACCATCCAAGCTGATAGGATTGATATCTTGGATTGAGCTGTCAACATTTAGGCACCATAACCGTAGCAATACGGGCTAGGAGGATGATAGGTGGCAGACGGATGGCTAGTCACTCACGCTAACTGCTTAGATGGAGCCACGGCCGCACTGGTCGGGGTGGCATCCGGTCTATCCCCCATTTTTGTGGAACCTGACCGTGTGGAAGAGGGGATACGCTCGGTGACCGACCCACGACCGATCTATTTAGCCGACGTGTCGGTCCGGGCATCAGAGTGGCCCACTTGGGGACCGCGCGTTGCCCATCTGTTAGATCATCATCAGACGGCTGCCCCTTTAAGCCAATACCCGAACGTGACCATCGACCAAACACGGTCCGGGGCACATTTAATGTATGATTACGCCGTCTCCCAAAATTGGATTGCACCCTCTCCTGCCTGGAGGCGACTAATTGACGCCGTTCAACGCTATGACCTATGGAAGCCCGACCATGAAGCCGGTCAAAACCTTAACCGTCTCTTTCAACAACTCGGTTGGGAGTGGTACCGTGACCGCTTTCATGCAGGCTGGGTACCGCTTATCCCCGAAGAAGGACAAGTACTTGCTGAAATCATACGCGACGAAGCCGCCTTTATTCACCAACACGTGTCCAAGGCACAACGCCACACGATACCGGATGGCCCAACCATCGCGGGAGTCTTGTTGAACGCAGAGGGTCCGGTGAATGAAGTTTGCCATACCCTCTTAACCCAAGGAGTAGGTTTGGTGGTGGTTGTCAAGCCTGATGGCCGATTGTCTGCCCGAAGCAATGCTCCCATAGACGCTGCCCACTTAATGGAGACCTTATTCCACGGGGGCGGACATGCTCGGGCGGCCGGAGGCCGTTTGCCGGAAAATGCGGCACTGACTTCTGACACGCTTGCTAGCATCTTGGCCCAAATGGGACAAGAACTTAGTCAACGGCTAAAATAATCTTCCCGATGTTACCATTGCTAGCCATGTATCGGTGAGCATCGGCCACATGTTGCCAGTTGAACACCCGATCGACCACAGGAGCCCAGTCCCCTTTATCAGCCCCAGGCAAGGCATGGCCCCGAAATTGTTGGACGAGCCGCATTTTATCTTCTAACGGGCGGGATCGTAGCGCGGTACCCCTTATGGTTAAGCGACGCGCCAGCAGCGTTCCTAACGGAATGGCGGCTTCATTGCCACTTAAAGTGCCGATGACGACCAATGTGCCACCCGGAGACAGACTGTCGAGGTTGTCCGAGAAATAAGACTGCCCAATGAAGTCTAAAACCCCTTGAACCCCCTCTGGAGCCCACTCCCGCAATGCTTTTCGCCAAGAATGGTCGCGATAATTGATAACCAAATCCGCGCCCCACCCTTGGGCTGCCTGTTGCTTAGGCTGGGACCCTACGGTGCTGGCAATGCGAAGTCCTGCGGACCGGGCTAGTTGAATTGCGGCCGAACCTACCCCTGAAGCTCCGGCATGAATTAAGACCCGATCGCCCATGGTCAAGCTCGCTTTATCGAAGAGAGCGTCGTAGGCCGTTAAAAAAACTTCCGGTATGCCACCTGCATCGATCGTTTCTATGTGTGTGGGAATAGGGAGCGCCAAACGTTCATGGCACACCGTATATTGCGCATAGCCACCACCGCTTAAGAGCGCCATGACCCGATCCCCTGGTGCAAACTGCTGCACGTTTTGTCCCACCGATACCACCGTACCGGCACATTCTAATCCGGGAATTTGAAAGGTGGGAGTGGGTCCAGGAGGGGGATACATTCCCTGACGCTCCAACAAATCCGCACGATTGACCCCGACCGCTTGTATCTTTATCAAGATCTCTTCCGAGCCAGGTTGCGGAGTCGGTACCTCCGAAATGCTTAGCACCTCCGGGCCCCCGAAGGATTTGAGAACAACGGCTTTCATGCAATCGCCCCTTTCTTCTTAAGTCCCTAAGTCCTATTTTAAAACAAAGGTGTTATCTAGGAGGTTGTAATGATGCATGTTTTCCCGATTTCGTATATGTCCTACGGCCACAGGATTCAAGGCCTGGGTTACGGCCCGCAAAGCGGTGTCCCGAGCCCCGTGAGAATCATTTTACTTCACGGCTATTCTAGCTCCAAACACGCCGTGGATCCCGTGGCTCAAGCCTTGGCTATGGCGGGTTACAGCGTAACCGCCATTGACCTCCCTGGCCACAAACTCGGAGCCACTGGGGGCAGCTTGCAAAGCTTTCAGGTGGCCGTCTATGCAGCTCTTGACGCCGTGAACCAAATCCCGTCGAACCAACCTTCGGTCCTCATTGGCCACAGCATGGGCGCCGCCGTAGCGGTGGTCGCGGCCAGTCAAAGCCATGAGTGTGTGGGATCTGTGGCGATGGGCCTCGGCTACCCGGTGACCGCAACACGTAATGATCCTCGGGTCATCTCCTACTATTTAGACCGTTGGGCCTGGGTCGATGGCGCTAGTCCCCTTGAGGTCGGTCTCGAGATGGATCGCGCATTACCCGAGGCCCTTAAACAACTGACGGGTAAACCGTTTTTGTTAGTTTCCGGGGCACAGGATATTGAACTGCCACCGTCAAGCGCACGCACATTATTTGAGATGGCCGGCCAACCTAAATCCACACACCAAATCGACGCCGACCATTCACAAATCCCTCGTATAGCGGGACCACTCATCGTGTCGTGGGTGCAACGCCATTGGCCCTGTGATGTATAACCGGAACCGAATCAGGATAGCTTGGAGACAAGGTTAGCAGTACTGCAAGGAGGGGCTCCATGTCGTCTATGGCGTTGGAAATAGGGATAGATGGATTTACCGACCATCCCATCCGGTTAGACCAGGATAGTCTGCGCGTGGCCGGCCGCACCATTGCCACAACTATCGATATTAGCCGCGTGGCGCTGGATCACGGCAGTCAATTGGGAGACTACGTGACTAAATTAGATCAAATATTGGCCAAGTCTCCTTTTCGTTTTCGCTATGATTTGGTGGTCCGATCGATCGCACCATCGGTCATCTCAGGCCCCTTGTCTTCTATTGGCTGGGAGCAAGTAGATTTTCGTCAGTGTCAATTCGAGCAGGCCACCCTTTCCGACCGTTTGAATCTTCGCCAGTGCGTGCTTGATGATGAGCTCCCTGCCATCACAATGACGGCCCACGATGTTTTACGTTTTCCTCCCCAAAAGGCTGCGCGTCAAATTGGAATCGTGTCGGTGCGCGATCAGATGGTGCTACGTTGGGGCCTTATCCATCACGAA
>JAKADJ010000251.1 GCA_021820645.1 Bacillota bacterium | reverse complement strand
ATGCGGGCTGCTTTAGAAGTTCTAAGGGCGTTTACGGGTCGTAAAATCGCCGTATTGGGCGACATGCTGGAGCTAGGGCCCGCCGAGACTACGGGACACCGAGAAGTTGGAGTGTGGGCCAGCAACGTGGCCGATTGGGTGCTAGGCGTGGGCCCCCGAAGCCGGGTGTTGGTCGATGCCGCCGGCACCCATGCGACGCATCAGGACACCATTGACGAAGCATTCCAATGGCTGACCCGGAATTTGGCTCCCGGTGATGTGGTCCTCTTCAAGGCCTCCCGGGGCATGCGCTTTGAGGACTTGATTGGCAAGATTAAGGGATGGGGGGGACCCCAATGACTTTGGTTTGGGCCTCGCTCGTTGCCTTTTTGATTGCGTTCGGGTCGGGGCCGCTTCTTATCCCCTTGCTCCATCGACTAAAGTTTGGGCAGGTGGTGCGCGAGGTCGGGCCTCAAAGCCATTTAAAAAAGATGGGGACCCCGACCATGGGCGGATTGATTTTTATCGTTCCGCTGCCGATTGTCGTCGCACTCTTTGATTTGCATAGTGTCAGGGCTTGGTCCTTGGTATTCCTCATCTGGGGATTTGGGATGATCGGCTTTGCCGATGATTTCCTTAAAGTGGCTCTGAAGCGTCCTTTGGGGCTGCGTGCCCGGGAGAAGCTTTTTTTGCAACTCCTCTTAGCTGGGGTGTTTACTTGGGTCATCGGGCATTATATGGCAGGTGGCAGCAGGTATTTGTTGCCATTTGGTTTGGGCCGTATTGACGTTGGCTGGTGGTGGTTTGCACCCATCTCGATGCTGGCTATCTTAGGTAGCGGGAACGCCGTGAATATTACCGATGGTCTGGATGGATTGGCTGCGGGAGCCACGGCGATTGCCATGGTCTTTTTCGCTTTTTGGGGCGTCGCGTTTCATCACCATACGGTGAGTCTCGTGGCGCTGGTGCTGGCTGCAAGCCTGGTTGGGTTTTTACGGTACAACATCCATCCGGCACGCATCTTCATGGGAGACACGGGATCACTCGCACTGGGTGCCGCCTTAGCAGGTTTGGCAATCGTCAGTCAAACCACATTGTTGCTGCCCCTGGTCGGGATTTTGTTTGTGGTGGAAACCTTATCGGTGATTATTCAGGTCATAAGTTTTCGCCTTACCGGCAGACGCGTATTTCGGATGAGCCCGATTCATCACCATTTTGAGTTGGGTGGATGGCCCGAAGAACGAGTGGTTTCGGTTTTTTGGTTTTTTTCGATTTTGGGGGCCTTGCTGGCCTGGTGGTAGCCAGAAAGGGCGGAGGGAATTTTGATGCCAGAGCACAAGCAACGCATGGATTTCGTGTTACTAGGGACGGTTCTCCTTTTGTTGGCGATTGGGACCGTGGTGGTTTTTTCGGCGAGTGCCGATACGGCGTATCACCAATTTTCTTCCCCATACTACTATTTGAAGCATCAACTGATGTGGGCTGGCATCGGAATTTTTGTCCTGGTCATTGCCTCGAGAATCGATTATTGGCGCTATCAGAAGCTAATCCTGCCGCTGTATGGACTGGCCTTGATTCTCTTAGTCGTGGTTTTGGTGCCCCACATTGGGATTCAAATTAACGGGGCTCGACGGTGGCTAGGGGTGGGCTCCTTGCAAGTACAGCCCTCCGAACTCGCAAAACTCGCCATGGTGTTTATGTTTGCCTTTCTGTTAAGTCGCCATCGAGAGCGCCTGGGTGACTTTTGGAAAGGGGTGGTGCCCCATGTCTTATTTGCTGGTGTGATCTTCCTGTTGATCCTGGCCGAACCGGATCTTGGCACTACCATTGCGGTGGCGGGCACGTTCTTTGTCATGTTGTTTGTAGCGGGTGTGCGTAAACGGCATCTTTTAGGGATGACCATGGTGGCAATTCCTATCTTGACCTGGGCGATGTTGGGCCAGGCCTACAGACGTCAACGTCTTCTGGCCTTTATTGATCCGTGGAAACATCCGTTAGGTGTCGGCTTTCACACCATCCAAGGGCTTTTAGCCCTCGGGTCCGGTGGTGTGTTGGGAGTAGGCCTGGGCTACTCGCGGCAGGCCCTAGGTTATCTGCCTGAGGCCTACACGGACTTCATATTTGCCATTCTCGGCGAGGAATTGGGCCTGTTAGGAACGGTGACTGTAGTGATTTTGTTTTTGGTGCTGGCTTGGCGTGGCTATCGAATCGCCATGAAGGCACCGGATATGTTTTCTAGTTTGCTAGCCACGGGCCTTACCACCATGATAGCCATTCAAGCCGCAATCAATATTGGGGTGGTGACCGCCACGTTGCCGGTGACGGGCATTACCTTGCCGTTTTTAAGTTATGGAGGTTCGTCTTTGGTATTAAGCTTAGCGGGTGTCGGGGTGCTCTTAAATATTAGTCGGCACGCCGTGTGAAAAATTGCATACCCTACCAGTACTCTCGTCAAAAGGCTCGGCCTGGCAGTCGACGAGAAAGGGGTAGCAGGATCAAGAGGCGACAGGGTAGGGAGCGATGAACTTGAAGGTGGTCGTCACCGGGGGAGGATCCGGCGGGCATATATATCCGGCGTTGGCCATTATTGATGGGTTGAGGCGCCGCATAGAACCGCTAGACATCTTATATGTCGGGGCCGAGCGGGGCCTGGAACAGGACGTGGTACCGCGCCATCAAATTGCCATGGCCACAATTCACGCCAAGGGGCTCCTGGTATCGGGGCTGGCGGCGAAGCTGTCGGGGGCCATCGCTGCCCTTAGGGGACTGGTGGAATCGATTAAGATCCTACGGAGATTTCGGCCAGCGGTGGTGGTGGGCACAGGGGGATACGTGTGCGGCCCGGTGGGGCTGGCCGCCGTGCTGCTGGGGATTCCCTTGGTGCTCCAGGAGCAAAATGTATGGCCCGGATTTACCAACCGCAAGTTGGCGCCCAGGGCTGCTTTAGTTTTGGTACCGTATGAGGAGTCTCGAGAAAATTTCCCTCCGCAAACGCATCTTAGGGTGGTGAACAATCCGGTATCGATTCGGATCACCGAGTCCCGGGATGACGCACGGCAAAAACTCGGGATCGATCCCGGAGCTACCGTGCTATTGGCTACTGGAGGTAGCCAAGGCGCCAAAGCGCTCAACCAATTCCTTCTCTCCTGGATTCCGCGCTTGCACCAACATCAGCAATGGGGACTTCTCTGGATGACCGGCAAACGCTATTATCCCGAGATCAAGAATGCCTTATCGTCGATGTCGTATGACCCAAAACGCATTCAAGTCGTCGAATACTTTTATGAGATTCAACGCTATCTGTTGGCGTCCGACGTGTTTTTGGGTCGCGCTGGAGCCATGAGCTTGGAAGATTGTGCCGCGTTCGGGCTCCCGGCAATCTTAGTGCCATCCCCGAATGTGTCCGAAGATCATCAAACGCGTAATGCGGAGGTGTTTGTTAAGCGTGGAGCCGGGTTTCTCCTACCGGAGCCAGATCTCATGTCTCAAGGTGGGCGGATCATTGAGCAGGTTTTAACGGACCAAGATTTACGGGGCCGAATGGCTCTTTCGGTGCGGGCGCTGTATAACCCCGAAGCTGAGGCGGAAATGGTGCAGGCCATCGTACAAGTGGCTAAAGGACAGGGAGTGTGACCAGAGTGGACGCCTCACCAATTGTTGTGGCATTGCGTACGCTAGCGGTAGGAACAGTGCGCGAAGAGGAACCACTGCGCAGGCATACTTCGTTTAAGATTGGCGGACCGGCGCGCGTCTTTATCGAACCCGATTCGGAGAGCGGTGTCGTCGCGGTCTTGGACTGGGTACGCGACCATAGAGTGCCGTACTTTATTATCGGTCAAGGCACCAACGTGTTGATTTCGGACCGAGGACTGGACGCCGTGGTAATTTCTACCGCGCGAGGCTTGAAGCGAGTCGAGGTTCAGGGAGAACGCCTTTATGCTGGGTCCGGTGTGTTGTTGACCAAACTTTCCAACACGGCGGTCAGGGCGGGGCTAAGCGGATTGGAATTCGCGATCTCGATTCCGGGGACCCTGGGCGGTGCTTTGGTCATGAATGCTGGGGCCCATGGATCCTCGATGGTGGCAGTGGTGGAACGGGTCACGGTGTGGGATCCGGTGCATGGGGTGCATGACATCGATGCCCTCGACGCTGAGTTCGCGTATCGGCAGAGCCGCTTCCAAAAAACACCGTGGATTGCGTTGGGCGCGACGTTAAAGTTGACTCCGGGGGACTCGGATCAAATCCGTCAGGCTATGATCCATCACATGGACTATCGCAAGAAAAGCCAACCGGTCGGCGAGGCCAATGCCGGGAGTATCTTTAAAAACCCGTTGCCGCAATACGCAGGGCAGTTGGTCGAGAGCGTGGGTGCGAAAGGGTGGAACGTGAACGATGCCGTGGTGTCGGAGCTCCATGCAAACTTTATCATCAACCGGGGAATGGCACGAGCGACCGACGTCCTCACCCTGATGCGACGCATTCGAGTGGCGGTTTATCAAAGAACCGGCGTGGTGCTGCGGCC
>JAKADJ010000250.1 GCA_021820645.1 Bacillota bacterium | reverse complement strand
GATTCTGATGACGCCTCGCACGGTGCTCCGAGCCGATTTGGATGCCTTATTTCGCAGTCATCACATCATCCCAGATATTCGGATGGAAGTGGATAACGTAGAGGTCATCCAACGCATGGTGGCAACCGGTTTAGGCGCCACAATTCTTCCCCGTTCAGTCTGTTTAGAGTCCGGCCCCTTAACGGGATGGCAAGCCATCCCCCTGGAAGGTCCCGAAGCGTCCTCACCAAGGTCCCGGGGGCTTAGTCGCACCTTTGGCCTCGTAACCCTACTCGCTGAACCATCGCCCTTGGTTGGGACTTGGATCGATCTCTGTGTCGAACTTGCACGAAAGTTCCAGAACCGTGATCTAGAACCCCTAACCTACTAAGCCTTAGCCTGACGGTTTCAATCCACCCCACCCACTCTAAAAGAGGTGAATTCCTTGATCGACCAAAAACCGGAAGCTCCAAAGTACCAACTGGCCAAAGTTGTCGGTGTCGTGGCGATTATGGCTTCGGCGTTATCGCAAGAATATGGATCTGGAATTAATTTTGTCGCCCCGCAAAGTCTTAGTGTGTATCCGCAAATCGAATATTTGGTCCCCTTGGCCATGTTCGTTACGGGCCTCTTCTATCTGCCCAAAGTCTTCTTGTTCATGCGTTTCGGTAAGGTCATGCCTCGGGCTGGCGGCAGTTATGTGTGGATCACGCGGAGCCTCGGTATGCGTTTAGGATTTATTGTGCATTTCTTGTGGTGGGCCAGCCTCTCGTTTGCGATCGGTGTGCTCGCCTTTGCCTTTGGCACCTTCCTCTCCGCCGGCTTGGTGAGTGCGGGTCTTGCCGGGGGAACATTTTTTGTCACCGCCTGGGGACACATCATTGCGGGGGCTGTCGCAATCTGGCTCATATTTTGGCTCCACTATCGCGGAATCGGGCACTATGCGAAGCTGGTCACCATTCTACTGGTGGCGGTCTTGATTGCGGCGGCCGTTGTGGTTAGTGTGGGCTTTTCGCATGATCCGAGTCTATTCGCTGCCGCCGCATCGGCCAAACTGCATGTTACGGTCACCGCGCCAAGCCACATTCCTGCTCCCAGCCTGTCCGCGTTCCTCTCGGTCTGTACTCTCTTTATCTTCGCATACGGAGGCATATCGGCTGCGCCGTTTCTTGGCGGTGAAGCTAAAAATGGCAAGCGCTCCATTCCCCAAGGCATTCTCTGGGCTTGGGTGGCCGCTATCGTTCTCTTTACCCTAGTCGCCATGGCGGTATTCCACAGCGCACCCTGGTGGGCCATTGTGACCTTGATCAAACATGGTGATACCGCTACCACGACCACCCCCGGTTTAGTTGGACTCTTGGGCTCCCCGGCGCTGTCCAGCGGGCTTAACCTGTTGGTGGCTCTCATAGTCGGCAAAACCATTGCGCCGCAAATGATGGGCACTTCGCGGGTGGTGTTTGCTTGGGCCGAGGACCATTTGGTGCCACAAGGTTTCAAGCGCACTTCAAAGTGGCAAACCCCGACCGCCGCCCTGTTTCTCAGTGCGGCCATCGGAACCTTTTCGTTGGTCCAATCGGCACTCATTGGGTGGTCAATTGGCGTCACCTTTCGGTCCATCAGTATTTTACTGGTCCTCGCCTTGCTCGGGATTGGGGTCTTAAATCTCAGGTGGGGTTCTCGATTCCGTAGTAGCCCCTGGCAACAGGAAATCTCGCAAGGTTGGGGCGTCCTGGTTGCATCAATCCTGGCCATCATCATCGCCATTGGGCTCATCGGCAGTGTGCTGGTGGTCCCGAAAACCCCCCTCTATTTTCAACCGGCATTTCAAGCCTTAGTCGCCATCATCATCGGGGCGATTATCTACGAGTGGGCCCTTAAACAGGCCAAACAAAAGAACATCGCGATCCACGAAATTGCTGAAGCTTTGCCCTTGGAATAGCCGGGGGCCAGAGGTCTCCGACGCTCCGGAGTAAAGAGGCGAGCCCATCCCAGCCCCGGGGGAACTCGCCTCTTTCCCTATCTCATCGAAACGTGGCCGTCAGTGCTTGAATTTGTTCTGGGCTGGCCCACTCGATGAGATAATGGCCATGATCTAGAAGCCACTGTTTCATCGTCACCGCATCCTCCGCATATTGCAAAATTGCTTGCTCCAAAACTTCTGCAAGTGGCGGATAAGAGACGTCAAAGAGATTCCAAGCAAATTCTCGACCACCCCGGCAGCAGGCCAGAAAATGCGAGTAAGCCAGTATGCGATCGCCCGGTGCACCAGCATTCCCTTCCAAAACCAAATGCAGTGATGCAGGGGCGTCGGACACCGAGAGGCTCGGATACCGCCGCATGGTCGGCTCTCGATCGACACGAGGCGCACCGTCCAACAAGCTTTGTAGTGTCGCGTAGTTCTGACGGTGGGTAATCAGTTGTTCAGAAAATATACCAGAAAGGCCCGGGTCTTTTGCCTTCTCCTTGAAGTTCAAGAGGTTTTCCAGTTCTTTGATGAGCCCGATCAAGGACTCGTTCCACACTTTTACATCTCCAACGGTGAGATTCACGACGGAGCCCCCTGTTTTGCCTGGTATTCCCAGTCGGCCGCCACCCTATACCGAAATCTCATCCCCTAACATGTCAAGCATATCCCCTACGCGATTATGCGCGACAAGGGCGTGACCTCGATATGAGCTTGGGCGAGCCCTTGCCTCAGAGCCAACACCAGACTCGCGGCACCCGGAGTGTCGCCATGCACGCATAGAGTATGAACCGGTACGGTTAAAATGGCCCCGTCGACAGCTACCACTTCGCCGGTCCTTACCATGCGGACGGCTCGCTCCACGATCCGCTCGCGATCGGTAATGACTGATCCCGGAAGTTTTCGGGACACTAAAGTCCCATCGGAGTTATATTCCCGGTCGGCATAGACTTCGTAGGCGATCCGCATATTTTGGGCTTGGGCGGCCCGGACGAGCTCTCCCCCATAAGCCACCACGATAAGGTCCGGATCGAAATCTCGAATACCCGCAACAATAGCATCCGCTAGCCCCCGATCCTTCATGGCCAAATTGTTCATCTGGCCGTGTGGCTTGACATGCTGCAACGAAGTCCCATACCGGCGACAAAACCCAGACAATGCCCCAATTTGATACAGCACGTCGGTGCGGGCTTCGGTCGGTGTGACCGCCAGATTGCGTCGGCCAAATCCCACCAAATCGGGGAATCCCGGATGCGCGCCCACACCGACGCCTAGTTGTATGGCCCGTTCCACGGTTTGGGCCATAATCCTGGGATCTCCACCGTGAAATCCGCATGCCACATTGGCTGAAGAGATATGGGGCAACACGGCCTCATCATCACCCATTTCCCACGGGCCAAAACTCTCTCCCATATCACAATTTAAGTCGACCCGATTCGCCATCTGATTTCCTCCTTAATGTCCATCCGCGTCTCGAATCCCAAGGCCACCTGGGAATCTAGCCGGGTCTTACCAGATCCGCTTGCAACTCGCGTTCGCGCTGACGCAGTAAGCAGGCGGCACCGGATTCATCCGTTTCCACAAAGGAGACGACTTGTCCCACCACCAGTTGTGCTAAGATCGGCCAATCGGCGACGACAACATGCGCCAGGGTGGGATACCCGCCAATACTGCCACGAGATTTGGTCAATACCAAAAGCTCCCCGCTCGGGGTGACTTCCACAGATCCGATCGCGATCGCTTCCGACACCTGATCGCCATCGATAGGCTCACTCACAATCGGTGTGCCGGTTAGGCGCAGTCCCACCCGGTTGGATCGATGATCTACCCGGAACTTGCCGGCCAGGAATTTCTCCCAAGTCCCGGATTTAAACCAGCCGTGACGTACCCCGGGGAGAACATGTAAAACGGAATCCAGAATGCAGGTGGAGACAGGCGCCAGGGCTGGTTCTACCTCGCTTCCCACATAGAAGAGTTCATCGCCGATAGCCAACGCCCTACCTTGAAATCCTCCGAAGCCCGCAACCAAATCCGTCGATTGACTTGCCAAAACCGCAGGAATCTCGAGACCCCCGGCAAAGGAGAGGTATCCTCGCATGCCGGAAGTTTTACGGCCAAACGAGACACAGTCACCGGGGTCCAGGCGCCGGGTGGATCCGGGCTGCCACGGGACATCATTTACGGTAGCACCTAAATCGGCCCCGGCCAATGCCAACCATCCGGCATCCTGCGCTTCAAAAGTGGGACCCATTAACGTGATTTCCAAGACCGCCGTTCCCAAAGGATTCCCGACTAATCGATTAGCCCATCGTGCCGCGAAGTCGTCCATCCACCCACCTACCATAACTCCCAGGTGCTCATATCCGTATCGTCCCGCGTCTTGAACGGATGTTAAGAGTCCCGGTTTTAAAATCTTAATCGAAGGCATAATCGGTCTCCTCGATGACGGTGACACCTGCTCGAACCGCCTCGGCCATTTCTTCAAACTCCATGGGCTCGATCGCCCGAAACTGCAGAAAATCACCGGGCTGATAGGCGATGGGCGGATCCCGGTCCAATT
>JAKADJ010000249.1 GCA_021820645.1 Bacillota bacterium | reverse complement strand
GATCCCTTGTTAGGTTTTGCAGTGGCGGTGGCGTTGTCGCAAACCGTGGCCAGCCTAACTGGACTGCAACCAGGCCTAAAATGGCCCAACGACGGAATCCTGCAGGGCAAGAAGTACGCGGGAATCCTGGTTGAGGCCGGCGCCTCTCCTTCGCCATTTGCCATTATAGGCATCGGGACCAACATACATGGGGAGGTGGATCCAGAATTTCCGACGGGTATTACCCTTGACAAGGCAGCCAAGCGCGTTGTCGACCGGGTCCTATTCTTTGAACAGCTCATGCACCGCCTCGACTATTGGATTCGGATGTGGGAGGACCAAAACGCTGACCAGGTGCTCGACGCGTGGCGCAGCTACCACCTGTTCCAAGGGGCCTTAGTGCATATCTGGCAAAATAAGCGAGTGGTGCTGGAAGGAACGGTAGAGGATGTGGACGAAACGGGACGGCTCCGAATTCGACGACCGGACGGATCGGTGGAGGCCATCGGGGCCGGTGAGGTCAGCGTGCGCTTACAAACCGGGGCTTATGCGCCATCGGTCCCGAGCCGTTAGGGCTCACCGCCATCCAACTGGCGCTTTTGACACGACAGGAGGAAACAGCCTAGTTGCTCGAGGTCTCTTCTGCGTCTTAAACTTAAAACAGTCTCTGCGCCACTTGGATCGAGTCTCCATCAATTCTTTGCGTGCGAGGGACGGCACCTAGTGTGGACAGGGGCATCCTCGCATATTGGAATCGACTTGCATGGATGGCACAACTACGCGATTTTGCTCATTTGAGAAGCGCCAGACGACGTGCCATGGGTCGGGAACGGTTGTCAACCCGCTCTCGATGTGCCAGGGTAAAAGCATTCGGACTCATTAGCACCAGGACGGGCCCGCCTGATGATGAGAGGAACGGGAAGGAGATGCCCTGTTGACGGAAGCGAAGAGAGTTGCCTCGGGTTTGGGTTCCAAAGAGACCATCATGACGGATGAAGGAATGACCATGATGGCCGAGGGGCTTAAGAGATCCCGGCGGGAGAACGACATGTCGCAATCGCCCATCGTGCTTGAAGTGTTAAAACACTTGGGCGCAAACCGAACGGTGCTGGACATTGGAGCGGGGATCGGACGATTCACGATGCCCCTTGCTGAAGCAGGTTGCCGAGTGACGGCATTGGAGCCCTCATCTACAATGCGGGCGCATTTGGATGATGCCTTGCAAGAAAAGAGTATGGCGGGGGCCGTTACGGTTATTCCAAACCCGTGGCCTCACGCATTCGAAAACCACTTTGAAGTTGTGTTGGCTGCTTATGTCGTGCATTTTGCTAGGGATCCTGCTCAATTTATCAAGGCCATGCAAGATACGGCTACCGAACGCTGTGTTTTGGCGGTTCATGTTGACTCGATGATGGGACCCTTAGAAGAGTTATGGCCCGTGTTTCATCCGGACCAAGCACCTTTGCACATGAGGGTGTTTTCCGATGTCTATCCTTTACTGCTAGAAGCCGGCATTGTCGCCAATGTAACTGTCATCGAACAGGGATCACCACGCTTTACGGATTCGGCTTCAGCCACCTCAATGTTGGCCCGGCGTTTGGCTATACAGGACGACCCCCAAGCGTTAGAACGGCTCACAAGCTGGGTAACCCAACATTGGGATCGGGTCACGGGTCGGCGTAGACGGTCGGCCATTATATCGTGGCGTCCGGAGTCCGTGAACTAGGGGAGGGGTGTGGACGGGATTCCTCTTGTGTCTTTTGACTATGTAAGTCATGTTGTGAAAACTCAACGCGACACCTTCCATGGTGTGGGAAATGACGCCTTGCGACCGTGGGCTCGGTGTGGACTTAGATTTGCCGGCGAATCCGCGCGGTAAGGTCTTTAGCTGTGTGTAGCATCGCGTTTTGGGGCACCCATCAAAAATGCCAACGGTGCCCGAATACCGATCGGAAGGGATGGCGCGATGCGGATCCAATCACGGGGGGTGAAAAACCCAACGAGTCGTAAGAAGATGACAATAAGGAGGGGTGTGGCGATCAGTGTGCCTGCGGCGAGTAACCCGGACGTGAAGCGCCCTTCGGTACTGGCGGCGCCCCTGGCCCATTGATACCCCGCCCACGCCACCGGAATGCTAGCCAGTGCCAATCGGGGCAACCATTGCCACAATCCCTCCCCCCACCCGAGATTCAAGCGAGGAAAGAGGTGAGCGAAAAGATAAAGAGTGCCGAACGTACTCCCAATCAGGCTACCGACTAGGATGCCTAAGAGCCCGTAATGCGGAGCTAGGGCTAGGCTTATGGACAATTTAAGGAGTGCGGTGAAGGCAGTATAATAACTGGTGAGCCGCGGTTGAAGTTGGCCCCGCAACACCGTGGTGCCAATCCCGGTCAGGTTGCTGGTCGTATAGGCACCCACCATTAACACGAAAACCAAAGATTCATGAGGGTAGGAACGACCCATCCAGGCTTTCATCAACAGAGGCAGCGACACCATTAGCGAAGCACTCATTAGAAAGCTGAGTAGGGCGAGGTAACGGCTCGCAGACACATAGGCTTGGCGAAGGGTATCCCTATCCGTGACCTGCGATACGGCTGGCAATAAAGCACCCATGAGACTTAGGGGCACTCGCCGTACGGTGTTGCCGAGCTTGTAATTTATTTGATACATGGTGACCCAGAGTAGTCCCGCATAGAGTCCTGTCAGAATCCGATCGGTTTCATAGATGATTTGGTTGGCCACGTTATTAATTTGCAACCAACCACCGTACGACAAGAGTGCCCGGACTAATGATCGAGGGATTCGCCCCGGGGCATAAAATAGACGACCATGGAGCACAGGCCACACTTTCCATACGGACAGGGTGGTCACGAATCCTGAGGATACCCAAAGGCCCCAGGCAAAGGCATAAAGTCCTTGATGTCCCCTAAGAGCGACTAATACGACGGTGTAGTTCACTACTTGCGATCCAATACGTAATGCTGCTTGCCAACGCATCCATTGATAAGCACTGATTAAGGCGCCTATGCTGTTGCTGATCAAATTGAAAAACAAGGCTCCATAAACCAACCAAAAGACCGGGATGACTTGAGGCAAAAGCTTATGCGGAACGCCAAACCATCGCGTCAGATGGCTAACCACCATCCACGCGACTGGCAACAGTAAAGTTCCGATAGTTAGGTAGGCGAGAACACCGATCGTGATAATTTGGCGAAGACCGTCATGGTCCTCTAGGCGACGGGCAAGTTGGGCCACAAAAGTTCCCCCCAAACCCATGTCAAACACAGAAAAATATCCAGAAAAACCCGAGATGATGACCCATATGCCGTAGCCTACAGGGCCAATCATGGGCAGGATTAAAGGGAGTGCCATCAAACCGAGTACCATCGTCGCCACTTGGGCCAGAATCAACGCCAACGAATTCCCTATCACCCGATGGCCACGAGATATTGTCCGCAAGTTATAGGTGTTCATCGTAGTACTCTTGTAAAATTGATGTGACCTCGGTTCGCGAAAACTCGGGAGGGATGGGATATCCCGACTGCAGCCGCGACCGTATTTCGGTGCCCGACAGAGTCACGCGTGAATCGGGCTGATGTGGGCAAGTCTTAGTGGAAGCCATGCTGGCGCACTGTTTACAATAAAAGGCGTCTTCATAAAATAGAAGCTGAATGCCCAGTTCATCGGGGGTGAACGTTTCTAGCAGGTGGTGAGCATCGTAGGGCCCGTAGAAGTCTCCCACTCCAGCATGGTTGCGTCCCACGATAAAATGTGTCGCGCCGTAGTTGCGGCGGACTAAGCTGTGGAGCATGGCTTCACGCGGGCCAGCATACCGCATGGGCCCCGTGTATGCGCCCAGGAACACACGGTTTTGGGGGTACCAGCGCTGTAATATCGCGTGGTAGGTGCGAATCCGCACAGTGGGAGGAATGTCATCCGATTTGGTTGGTCCAACCAGCGGATGGAGAAATAAGCCATCCATCGACTCCAAGGCACTTTTTTGGATGTATTCGTGTGCACGATGTATCGGATTTCTCGTTTGAAAAGCCACGATACGTTGCCAACCTCTTTGCTGAAACACCTTCTGGACACGCCCCGGGACCCATTCTAGCCCATGTCTCAACCAAGGCGCCTGGAATATTTCCACAGCACCCGCTAAATAAATCGGGCCATTTTGGAGCGCGCCTCGTACACCCGGATGGGTCGGGTCAAGTGTACCATAGATGTGCAGAGCCTCTGCTTCACGATCAGGCCGATACCAAGAATCCAAAAACATGCGACCGTGGGGATGACCGGTAGAGTCGGTCAAAAGAATCCATTTGCCACGCACGAGGTCATGGGTTACCAGTTCGCTCACCGATATCGTAATTGGAATAGGCCAAACGCTTCCGTCCTGGAGTCGGAGATTTGTGATGATAGAGTCATGGTCATTAGGACCGACAAAGCCGCTTAACGGCAGATACGCGCCGCTGGCTAATTGATACAGGTCTGCTATTTCTCGGGCTTTTAGCACAATGCGGACAG
>JAKADJ010000248.1 GCA_021820645.1 Bacillota bacterium | reverse complement strand
TTCCGACCACACGTGGTCATCATCCGTGGGAAACGCATACCCCCGATCTTGCCAGCGCATCTGTAAGTCCGACAGGCCTACTTGGCTGGCGATGAACCGGCACTCCTCTTCACAGGCACTGAAAATGGCCGCCTTTTGGACATCCGTCAGGGCTCCGGCGAGGACGGGATCGTCCTCCTGTTTGTTGTTGGCCCCATCACGATAAAGATAGATGACGCGGGTGTTGATCATGAGGGCATCTCCTCTTGCACGCCGCAAAACGCGGCCGCATCGTGCTTGGCCGCCCACTCCGCGACTGTCTCAGACGGCAGGCCCAAATGCGTGCGAATGGCCTCGATGGTAAGTACCCCGGCTTTGGCCAACTCTTCGAGTTGGAACAGGGTGATCACCGGTCGATGGTTACCTAGGGTGTAAATCGTTACGTCACAGGTTGCCGACTGCTCCGTGTCTGGTCGAAACACCCGGGATTCGGCGCTGTAGTCGTATGAGGCGTCCGAATGGCGATCGAACGCTATCCCAAGCGTTTTCCACTCCGGGAACCTCGCCGTATGCGGCTTCCGCCCAAATGAGCGTCGCGGTCCCATCAGAAGCGCGGGACTTTTCGTTCGGTCGCCCCTCGCGATCTAACGCCTCTTGGATCGCGACCAAGTCGAGGGCGAACGTGGGGAGCACCAGCGTCGCCGTCATATAATCCGACATGTGTCACACTCCTTTCTTTCTCGTAGTACCCGTAGTGTCATAGAGCGATAAAGACTCAAAAACTCAAAGACCGAAAGACCCAAAAAACCCGCGCTAGTGGCGCGGACGGGTCCCCGATCTCAGCGGCCGGTTTTAGAGCATGACTTCGGCGTACGGGAAGATCCGATCGCAGGCCTCGCACTCCACCTCCAAGTCGTCGGTGTCGACGCTACTGGCATCGCCAAAGCTAAAGCCGTCATAGTTGAGTGCCATTCCCATCGTCGAAAACGTTCCGCCGACGACATACATCGTGTGCCGAGCATTGCAATACGGACAAGAGGTGACACAGGCGGCGAAGTCACTCGGTTCGATCAGCACCCCGAATCCTTGGAGATACCGTTCGATCGTGAGGTGCCGGGCCGCATCTTCATCGTCCCACCAAGTGCCTACCCAGTCGCGTAAAGCCGCCGCCAACGAGGGACCCGGTTGAGGCAACAGCGCCACCACGGTTTCGTTGGTGATATCGTGGCGTTTAACGTGGATCCGCACAGCGTGTCCGTCCGCTTCGCGCACGGCAGCCAGCAAGACGTCTCCAAACTGGTTTGTGTCGTCTGATACGACGATTAGAGGTTCCAATGGGGTTTTGTCCATAGTAAGATGCCTCCTTCTTGGTAAAATCCAGGCGCATAGCCGTCCGCAGGAGGCGGACGGAGCGGACCCCTAGTAATCGCGAAGCGTTATCATACGACAAATGCTTGAAAACTTCACCGACGCTCTGCTTCTAATAATGCTCGTACGCGCTCGATTTCAGCCGCCGTATGCACCACACCGCCCGCGTTAAGTTGGAGGTACCAGTCCAACACGTCGGCACGTGTAGGGAGATCATGAATGCTGAATTCCAAGGTCACCTCGTTGGGTAGCCGATCCGTATAGTCCTGACGCAAGCTTCCGAACACCGGGATTTCATTGTGCAAGAAGCGCAAGCAAGCGGTGAGGCGTTGGAGCCCATCGACGAGGACAAAATCCCCCTGCCAGTCTTTCATCCACCCCGGATGGTTAAAGTAGATCACACGACCCGAGAGCCCTTCGCGCAACAGATATTCCACATACTGAACTTGTTGATCGATGGTCCAGACGTGCCCGCGTTGGAAGTCGGGTTCCAGCTGCAAGCCTTGCGTCGCGTAGTCTTCCAACACCGAATCCAAGTGAGCAAGCGATACATCCACCTTGTAATGAGCCCGAGTGAACGTGGGGATATCACGAAAGCGCATGATTTGCACCTCCTTACGAAGTTCTCGCCGGCAACTCCAGCCACTGCCGGCCATCGAGCACCGGGTCGATCTCCTTGCGCCCTGCGTGTGCCCGCTGCTTAAAGAAAAAGGCGGCACCTGCTGCTTGACATTGATTGCGTAGCGTACGGACCCAGTCATCATCCATCGGCCGCGCGCCCGGACCGGACTCCGCCCCAACGATCACCCAATCGACACGCGGGGCAAAGACTGACGATCGTTGGAGTACATGGGCCGGCACGGCCTCGCCACCGGGCACCGATAGAGGGATTGCCGACAGATCGACCGGACCGAGTAAGGGCTCGCACGACAAAAAGCGGACATCCGCCGGGGTTTGCAATAGCAGAGGAATGCGTTCCTCAGCCCGCCGTTGATCTTCGACTGAGACCCCCAGCCAGACATTGGAGAAGGGCCATGCCTGTCCCATGCGCATGTCTTGAGCCAACACGTCGTAGCCTAGCCGATCATCCCGCCGGTCAATGGCATCAGCAATGCGAAGTACCGTCTTCGGATGCATCAAGTAATCATGCATACGCTGAGGACGTTTGGTGAGGATTTGGAAAGTGTGACGGGACGCCATGGCCATGACCGCGAACAACTCGTCGATAAATGCTTCGGGAACCTGATCGTGAAACACGTCGCTCATCGAATTGACGAACACGTGCCGGGGTTTGGTCCAGTGCAACGGTTGATCTAATCGTGCTGGGTGCAGGACGACATTATCTGCCGCGTTGCGCTCCGTCCAAGGCTTTTGAGTCCAGCCAAAGCGATGACTTACGGCCTCAGCGTAACAATGGGAACATCCCGGGGACACCTTCGAGCAGCCCGAAATGGGATTCCAGCTAGAATCGGTCCACCCTATGGCCGTCTTATCGCCCACGAAGATCATCCTCCTTTATCATCACGGCACACACATCTTCCTCGCGCCGTATACGTCGTACTCGGTCTTCGGCATCTGGCCGCACGATAAGGAGTCCGGCTTGGGTGAGGCCTTCGATGGTCGCCCACGTGTGCGTCAAAAATAGCGGGACGCGGTGATACCCGTTCCAGAGAAGACGCACACGATCCCCCACCCGCAAATCGTCCAGGGCCAAGTGCGGATACGCCAGATTATGATAGTGCGATTTATCCGTCATGAGCACCGATCCCCTCCGTTTTCTCAATTGGTGTGGCTCGGTATTCCGTGACCGTGCTGATCTCCAGTTGGAATCCACGTCCACAAGCCCCGCACGTGCAAATCGCGATCGCATCGGGATCGTCCATGACCTGTTCCCATTGTTCTGACGCACACCAGGGACACTTTGGCGTTAGTTTCCAGTCAAATACCTTATCCAAATGGTTCACCTTCCCCTTTTCAAGTGCACATCGCCCGATCATAGCGAGCCTTCTCTTGATCCTCATCCATCATGGCGGCCCCCTTCTTCTTCGAAATCGTGCCCCATCACTCGCAGCCCGCCTAGAATGCGGGCAAATCAGGTCGACACGAAGTGATCCTGTCCTTAGAGATGGTGAAGCACAGACAAAATTTTTTTGCCTAGGGGGATGATCCTGTGCGATGCCGCGCGACCCCGAGTGACGACGTTACGCGCCATAGTTCGAGATCGTACAGCGGGAGTATGAGGGAGGGTGATCACGGTGTGTCTCCCTTCGATACAGCTTCTTAAGCGTTGCCTCGCTCATGCACTGTGTCCGTCCGCCCGTCGCATTGCATTCGGTATAAAATGGCGATATACTACGTATAGATACAAGATGCACGCCACCCGGTTGCTACCCGAATGACGTGCAGAGCTCCGAAGTCTGCGATCGATTAGCAAAGTCTAGAAGAGACTCATCGTAATCCGCCGGGTTGTCGTCCCGAGCGGATTACTTTTTGCGAAGCACCGCGAGGATGATTCGCAAGCCCGCACCGATACCGGCAATCACAACCGACACTGCTACGTAGAGGCTCATCAGCACCACCTCCCTCCGGTTCTGCTCGCGCTCAGATGAGGCGGCAGATCGCAGACCCGGCACGCCCGGAGGGCGGGCTAGAGTCTCTTATGGCTTACTGTGAAAGGGAACCCGAGGCCGCCGTACCCCGCGAATGTGAGCCGGCTTAGCATTAATCGCTTGCCACCAACTATCTTGGGAGATCGGACGATTCATAGCCTCAGGCCAACGTTTAACAAGAGTTTTCATCAAAGCCTTTTGCTGTAGTGGTGTAGGTACAGAAACCGCCGCGATGAGACATTGCGATGTGGATAGATGCGGCACGAGTATCCGGTCCATGATCTCCGCAGCGACCCTTTGGGTTTGCGCATCCGGAATGAGTCGCCCTTGACCATCCAAATGAACAACGGAGAAATCAACGCGCTGAAACCATAAAATTCGGCGACCCTCGGCAGTGCCCATCAAGGATACGCCCAAGACCGACGTATCGGCCCATTCTGGAACCACGGTGGTTTCGTTCATATTGACGGCACGGACATCACCTATAGTACGCCCAGCGAATGCTAGCCTCCTCTGGAGGCCTTGCATTCCACGAGTCTGTGAGGAATGCCTGACTAACACGTATCGGTCAGGCCCTCGCCCGGTGACGCGGGCGAGCGA
>JAKADJ010000247.1 GCA_021820645.1 Bacillota bacterium | reverse complement strand
GTGGCATCCGACCCCCACCGTGACACTGGCCCTGATGATGATCCTCCAGTTTCTGATGCTCATCCTGATTGTTCGCAACTATGGCATTTCCGTGGTGTTTATCACGGCCCTAGCCCTCGTCATTATTACCGCGGAAATTCATCCGCCGGTCATGCCGCTTTTGTTGGCCCGCTTCTTAGACACTGTAATTGGGGTCGCGATCGGTGTTTTGGCTGCGGTGTTCCTCTGGGGGCGTGCCGCATCGATGCGAGTACCGCCGGCTATCGCCGCCACCCTGCGTCAAGAGAGCATTCTCTTAGAAACCCTTTTGCGACGAGATCCCAAACCGATTGCTACGGCGCGGAGGAGGCTTGGCACCCAGCTCCTAAATTTGCGTACCGTGTATGACACGGGTTTGAACGAAATGCCACGTCCCGCCCATGTTGAATTATTATGGCCAGCGGTAGTGTTTACGCAGCGTATCGGGTATTTATTGATGGCGGCTTGTAATCACCAAACCAGCCCGGGCGCTCATCAGGACGTTGCGCAATGGAAACGCGTCTTCGCCGCACTCGCAACCCAAGCAGAACAAGAAGACCAGGGGCCAGATTGGCCCCAAATCCCTGACACCCCTCCCTTTAACGGGGTGCGTCAGGAAGTACAAGCCCTGTTCGAAGCTCTAGACCCCATTGGCTCGTAGTAACAAAGGAGGGAGTAGCCATCGCCCGCTATCTATACCTGGCGAATCACACGACTCAGCAAAGTGACCAATTCCCCGAGTCTTCTAATGAGGTGTGGGTCGATATTCCCTACGAGGAACGCGATCAGATTGAATCCATTGTCAGGCGCATTTATAAGCCCCACCCGGCCGTCATTAATCGGATCCTGGACGGGGACCACCAGCAACCGAGCCTTCTAGTCCAGGATGACGCCGTGGTGTTCATCCTATCCGACTACTCCGGAGACTTGGACCACCTGAAACCCCATCATTTGGGCGTGTTTCTGGGTAAGCATTTTTTGGTCACCGTACACCTCGGTGCCACCAGTCAAGTTGTCGACCCAGCCTGGGATTTCGTGAAAAAAAATCATATGCTAGACGAAGGGGTAGACTTTGCCCTGTACGAGGTGCTCTAGCATCACATTCGACGCTTTGCAAAAGTTTATATTGACGCCGTCAAACGATTTGAAAGTTTGCATGATAAGTTGCTCGCGTATCACTACAAAAGTCTTGCGGGACAGATTGTCATCTTGCGCAAAGACGCCATGCATTTGCGCCAGATGATTCATCCCGAACAGGAAATTTTCGCTCTGTTAAAAAGCTCTGACGTCCCCTACATCGATAAGAAAAACCGTCCCTATTTCGACGACGTGGCATCTCGGGCGGCGGAGCTTTCCACCGATGTCGACAGCATTCGCGACGGTCTTTCCGGCATGGTGGAGGCGTACACCTCCATGCAATCCAACGAAATCAACAAGTTCATGAAGTTCCTCACCGTGGTCTCGGTGCTGTCACTACCCGCCACCACCATCGCCTCGATCTACGGCATGAATTTCTATATCCCCGAGATTCACTGGCATTATGGATACTGGTATTCGTTGACGGTGATGCTACTCATCACCATTTTGCTCTTGCTCTTTATGAACCGTAGACCATGGATCAAGTAGTCGGCGGCCTGGTCGTGTCCGCCATCTCTCGCCCTGTCCCACCATGCGGGGGTTTTACCAGCTCCGTTGGGTTAGGCATAGCCCATCCCGGGGATGTGCCTATCAAGACCCCCCTGCCCTCCTGTCTTAGGGGGTTGTGGCTACTCGTCCGGCCTCCCGTTCCGCACCCCGATAGGCGGTCAGGAGGATTTCGCCCAATAGAGGCGATTTTTCCGATAATAACCGGGCAGGGGATAAGGCGGCCCCGATGCATATTTCTGCCGTAAGGCCTTAGAACTAGGGTTGCCGATCCATTCCATCCAGAGACTCGATTTTAGCCCTTGTTGCAAACGTGCCAAAGCCGTGGCGCGTGAAGCCGCATCGGGCGCCGGCATCGTCAACTGACTGGCCCAAAGAATCGAAAACCCGACCGACCCATGGTTGAAAAAGACCGGGTTAAGGCTAAGAGCCGTGCTGGTGGGCACACCATTGCCACTTGGGCACGCCGTCTGGCTGGGATCCTTCATCACATAGCAGTTCCAAAATTGGGCGTCGGCGTTGACCGCACTCCACGAAGCTTGGTTCAACACAGCCAGGGCTCGATGTACCCGATTGGCGGTCAATGCCGTGGAAGGTCTCCCGCGGTCTTGTGCCGGTCCCGCTATAAGTGGATTCGTGGGAAACACCCCGATAAACGCACCGACCCCCACATAAACATGATGGGCGGTTGCCGCAAATGCGGGTGGGTGGTCCCATAAGGGATAGTTTAACATTTGGGATTGCGACGTCGGTAAGCTAAACAACCGATATTGTCCGGTGCTCACATTGAGAGCCACCAACCGATCCCAATGCCGAAAACCCCACACGATAGAAGGTAGCTTCCCCGTCGGTTGCGCGGGCCCCTTCAAGGCCACCCAGATCCAGGATCCAGACTGGCCAATTACGCGGTTATTCACCCTAAACGGGTCCCCAAATGGATTGGCGCCCGATTCATAGACGGGGATTGATTTGGGCCAAGCCACTGACGCCACTGACGCCCCGTCCGTAAGTTTCGGGGTTAACTCAGTACCATACGTTGTTGTCACTAAACTATATGCACTCCCTCGGCCCGGAGTAAATGTCGTGCTGGCTGTAAGAGAGCCGGTCGTGCCTCGACCCACCTGCCACGACACCAAATGCTGGACCGGATGAATCATGTGCGTCGTGGAATACGACGCGAGATCTAGAATTAAACCAGTGCCCGGTTTCACCGAGATGCCAGCAATTAAGGTGGGACTCTGCTCTTGGGATCGCAGCGGAAGTCGAGTCCAGAGGACAGGAACACCCTGGCTGGATGGTGAACTCGACCCGCCGGGTGCCAGGCTTGACGCCTTGGCTGTTCGATGACCATGATGACCGGATGGTGGCGCTGCCACCGAGCTCGTGCCACAGCCCACCAATGTCAACGTAAAAGCCATGCCTGTCATACCCCATAGTGCTTGGTGCATCAACAAAAACCTCCCTCGATAGCTGAGCCTATAACGCCACCGATGCCGAAAAGGTTTCCGGTTGGCACCGTCTATCGGCGTCTCATGCGTTGGGCACCTTTATCCATTGCGAGAGGTCGAGACCATCGGATTCGATCACGATGGCTATCAGCTCGGTATCGGTGCCTGTCTCGTGCCACTCACCAGACTCCCACAGGATGGCCATCCCCTCACCCACAAAAATCTTGTCTTCACCCGTCCGGACCCAGCCGGTCCCGTTAACCACTAGGAGCAATTGACGGGTAGCGGCCTGATGCCATCCGACCACGCCCGAGGGTCCCAGGTAGATTGCACTCACATGGGCTTCCGTCGAGGTTTTGGCCAGGCGAACATGCGTGAACTGCGATCCAAATTGCGTAATCTGACGGCCTTTCCCGGGATCAAATCGAACGCATTGCACCAAAAACTGCCCCTCTCCTAAACAATTGCCACCATGCCTATACTCTCCTGATTACGCTTCCGGTGCGGTTTGATGTAACATCTGGACGCACACATTGAGGTGCCAGGGGCCCGGGTTATGAAAATTCCCCACTCTCCGCCGCCCAACGCGTGGCAGAACTCGGCCCCAGGCAGAGCGCGGTCAGCCATAGTCCCCCTCCGATGCCCAGGAGAGATGTGATCGTCATCATCAATCGCACTCCTACGGCATGACTCAAAAACCCACCACCGAGGATGGCCAGCACCATGAGGCCATTTTGGGCCGCTTGCGTCGTCCCCATAATACGCCCCATTGCCACGGTGGGGAGCGATTCTTGCAAGTAGACACTGAGCCCCATATTGGCCACGGATTGGAACACACCCAATGAGATCAAGGCCGCGGCGGCCTCAGCAAATGTAACGGATCGCGCACACCACAAATAGCTAGCGGCACTTAACACCACACCCCCGCCCAATGCTACTCGTACCGGCAGTCGAGCCCCCATCGCATAGCTCAGTACCGCACCCGCCACATACCCAATCCCAGCCATACTCATGAGATACCCGTAGCCCGACTGCCTTAGTTCGAGTGCCGTGCGTGCAAACACGACCTCTTGTGCATCCGCCGCCGCTCCGAAGATGACGATGGTGGAAAACCCGGCCAAAACCCCCAGCACTGCCAGGTGGGTCGCCAAGAAGGTTCGCACCTGCCGTAGGTCGTCCACCCAAAGATTGGTCCGGGGACCCGCTCCTTCGTTTTCGGATGGCTCGGGGTGGAGACGAGGAAGTAGCGTTAACGAAACCGCCGAGATCAGAAAGGTCACGGAATCGAGCCAAATCGCCGCGCCGGGATTACCGTGTATCAAAAAAGTTCCTGCCAATGCCGGGCCTAAGACGAGTGCTCCGTAAACGAGCATGCCTCGAACGGCGCTCACACGCGCCCAAAGCGCGCGAGGCACAAGTAGTTTGACGTAAGAGGCCAATGCGGCCGTAAAGAGGCCATTGGCGGCGGCGAC
>JAKADJ010000246.1 GCA_021820645.1 Bacillota bacterium | reverse complement strand
AAGTTTCCGAATGGACCCGGACCACGGCCACCCTTTTCCGTGCCCACCCAGACCGACGTACGCGTCCCACATATGGTTGAACGTCAGCGTGATTCCGGGAAGACGTCCTCACGCCCTCCTGCAACAAGCCCGTGCAAAAAATACCCCAAACGCTTTGCATTGCTCTCCACCTCACCAACCGAGATAGACACATACCAACAGCCATCCGTACTGCCCGTCGCGTCGCCCGTTGGCCAAACTCAGTCACCTCGAACGACGATGTATCAAGGCGTCGCGACCCGCGTACCCCAGTGACGTAATGCCCGTTCCCTTAGCTGTCCTCCGGACCCCGCATGGGTCGCCAGACTTCTTTGGGTAACCTATTCAACCGAGCATGAACCTGTCCAAGCATGTCTTCGGCAAACTGCATAGAGTCCTTGATCTCATTTACTAATGACTGCATTTGCACCTGCCGTGCATAATTCAATAGGTTCTCATCGGAGAACATGGCGTCCAGACGACCCATTAGCACAGTCAAATCTTGCCGTGCACGTTCATCCGAACGCCGGTCTAGCAGATGCATTAATCCGATAAGGTCGGCGCACACACGAACAAATGAACCGATTTCGTCAATGGTATAGTCCGATAATCGCAAGTCCAACTCTTCATACAACATCGCCGGATCCGTCTCCAAAATGCCTGACCCAACCATCTCACGAAGATGATCCAATGGATAGTGCGCACGAGCACGCCATAGCGTGTAGCCAACGTACCCGACCGCTGCTCCTCTGAGAGTCACCATTTGGTGATGTATTTCCATTCCATCCTCGGGGACCGGACTATCATGTAAGGAAAGCCACCCCAAAGTCCCGCCGTTATCGGAGCGTCAAATTGAAACCCTTTTTGCCACGCTCTTTCAACACTGGTGGGATCCCCAGAGCCTACGGTCGGCGCCTCCGACGACGCTGAACACGACCGCTGTCCAACATGAATTACTAGGGAACTGGCTCGTTAAAGAAGGATATATTACGCCTGAGTCCGCACGCCGACTGAACCCTCATACCCGCGTCGGTGAGGTATCTCCAAAAGACTTACACGTGTTAGCGGTAGCCCTAGAATCGGGCTCACAGTTCATTGTCACCAGCAATGGCAAGGATTATCCCGATCATTGTGGTGTCGCTATCGTGCCGCCGTCCCAGTTTCTTACGCATCTCGCATCCGATTAATGCTAGAGAACTGGTGCGCAACGAGGACGCGGGTGGTCTCTTTCTCTTCGCAACATGATTTTGATCAGAACCCCGGCGAAATTGGGCCACTTCAGACGGGGGAGACCCGGCACGAGTGAAGGGTAACATCGTCACCATGCCCATCCTTTTGTTGATTAAGCCCCCATCATCATACGGCGCGACCGTCTGCCGCAAGTTATCCGGCAGGGGAAGAACAACAAGGACCGGACGATTCCGCTGACGGAGTTCCGGTCCCAACACCTAAAAGAGTACATTGACCAAATGCGCCCGACATTTGGTCAGCCGACCTCGCCACCGAATCCGTTCCTGTCAGAGTTGGGGCGACCCTTGAATCCTTGCCCCATTAGAGACAAGGTCCGGTTGTATGCTGCTCCGCGGGCGGGCATTCAACGCCGGGTGTATCCCCATATGTTCCGCGCCACCTTTGCCAGCCGCTTAGACTTGGCTACCGGATGAGCCATCATGCCGGGGTGATCACCAATCCGCGGGGGAGCTAGAGCCCTGCCCTCCGATCTCGATGGCGTCCCCGAAGACCAGACGGCACGCCCCACTCGTCGCCCTCCCCAGGGCTGTTCAGGACTGGACGTCGGTTTGGAACGCGCAGGTTGTGACCAGCCAAGACCCGACCCGGACCTTGCTCCCTCCCTTGGCCTACAGAGCGGCTCGAGGGCAACGCTCCCGCCCCCGATGCCTCCTATGAAAACCTTTCGACAGCAGGTCTCATCGTTCTTGTTTTTCTCCGCCCTGGCGTCTATACTACCTATAGTGAACATTCATTCCTCAGCGAAGACACCGCTTTTCATCGATACCCAACCGAGGAGAGTGTTCCGAATGGAACTATTGGATCCACGCGTGGATTTCGTTTTCAAAGGGATTTTTGGCACCGAACAGACCGTCGATCTCCTGACCGATTTCGTCAATGCCATATTTTTGGATGCCGGGCAACCGCCCGTCACCGCACTCGTGTTAAAGAATCCGTTTACGCTTAAATCCGCGGCCACCGATCGGCTGGGCGTGTTAGACATTAAGGCAAGAGATGCGTCGGGCATGCTGATTGATGTCGAAATTCAGGTCGCCAATCGGCACGATATGCTGGCACGGAGCCTCTTTTACGCCGCTAAGATGATCACCGAACAAGTGCATACGGGTGACGATTTTAGACAGTGGCACAAGGTGGTCACGATTAATCTGGTGAATTTTCTCTATTTGCCCACACCGAAAGACCACGTGACGCTGCATCTCGGAGACCCCCTGGCGCATCTCGTGATCCCGCAGTATCTCGAGATGCATTTTCTGGAGTTGCCAAAATGGTCGGTCGAGCGCATCATAAAGGATAGACGCATCGCGCAGTGGATGACGTTTCTCACCACCACCTCGCGCAGCCGACGGGAGGCTTTGGCCGTGAACGACGCCGTGATTGAAAGGGCTCTAAAGACGCTGGATTACTTGAGCCAAGACCCGACAGCGCGAGAGATCTATGATCAGCGCTTGAGAGAACTGGCCGGATATTTGACCGATATGCGGGCCGAACGCGCGGAAGGTCGAGAGGAAGGACGAGAGGAAGGACGACAGGAGGGGCGAGAGGAAGGCGCGCAAAGTACGCGCTTAGCCTTGGCACGAAAACTCTTGAGCCGAGGCCAAACCGTCGAAACCGTTGCCGAGCTCGTCGAGTTATCCGTGCATGACATTCGCCGACTCCTCAGTAATCATTAAGGATTCTCGTCAACATGCCCGATAATCTCGGCTCTGGGGCCACCCCGTCACGAAAAGTCGTCACGACGGGGTGGCTTCTTTTTCTGTGCGATCTGCTAAAAGCCCCTCGGTAGGTCCCTGTCATCGCATGCCTCTCCTGCCACGGATAAAGAATACCGGTCCCACTCTCCGGCACCAAAAAGCCGCGTGCCGCTTCGCTTTGAACGATGCGCCTTTTGCAGCAACATGGCTATCGGTAGGGATAGCCTACCGAAACCCGATGCCGCCTGTTCAACGTCGCGTGAGATCACGGCCTTTAGGGTAGCACTCCTCGTCTTAACTCTTAAACGGGAAGCGACGGGACACCAGTCGCTGAAGACCGTCCGGGTTCTCGACCAACCATGCCCCACAGATCGAAGATCGGGAATAATCTTCACCGGATTGGAGCAAGAGTCCGATTTGACGGACGACAGTCTCCTTAGGCGCATCGGTCGATTCTCTTGACACATCAGTTGCATTGCTCACAAAATTTCTGTCCCGGGGGGTTGGGATGATTGGCCGCAACGGTCTCTCAGGGCGTTATGATAGCGGTCCGGGATGAAACGACTTCACGACGGTGGTGACAACGGCTTGCCATTGGCTCTTGGCACGGGTGGGATACGAGATGGAAAGGATATCTTCTTTAGCAGATCCTATAAATTCTTTCGTGTAATAAATTTGGGAGCCCTCTATTCCCGACACAACCAGCCAATCGGAACCATGAGCCTGATATGAAGGATGCTTCTGCTGGTCTAGGGTGCGCAAGGTCGAAGCGACGGTTGCGGGCCGCCCCGTGGCGTCGGTGTATTGCCCCCAGACCAGAATCTCTGCGGAACCGGCACTCCACGACGCACCATCTCCATCTTCTGGTGGGGCCGATTCTGTCAGCGTTTGGGGAACGGTTAAGGAATAGCCCCAGATCGCGTTGTGATAGGGGGTGTAAGCCATCGCGGACGGGGAAGTCCATTGCAGCCAGTGGTCCTGGATCGGCCACCAATAACGTCCCCCACCTGCCGGCGTGGCATATTGACGGGGTTGAAATCCCGGCAAGTGGTTGAGTAACACCTCACGCCCCGGGGGAGCCGTTCCGGCTGGTTGCAAAATGGGCCGCATCTGGATCAGGGCAGCAATCAGTTTACGATCCAACGATCTGGCTGATGGGGAGACATGAGCCAGCATGGTCGATGAGACGCGCGGTGCCCACATGGTTGTCTGTTGCTGCAGGGCCGGAGGCGGAGTGATTGGCCCCACAAATCGGGTTAGCAAAACGGCATACATATCCTCTAGGTCGGCGGTCGAAAAGACGGGGATGCGTAGTGTGGGACTCGCTACGGTGGACGGGCTGGTATTTGAAGACAATGGAGCCGACTGGGTTAGGGTCTGGCTCGATGTGCTATGGGCGTGTACGGTCCCGGATAGATTGTCGTGACCATTCCCCTTAAGGGTGGCTGGCACGTGCGTCTTCAACCCACAGCCTGTGAGCAAGACACTGCTTAAAAGAACCAGGGATCCCAGGATAGTCGATTTCATCAGAATTCGGCGGCGGAGACCTCGGCCTTTAGGCCGGGGAGGAAGCCGCCTGCCCCCTTTCTTGATTCGAAGGTTTTTGGGTATAGACCCAGCCATTACCCCG
>JAKADJ010000245.1 GCA_021820645.1 Bacillota bacterium | reverse complement strand
TCGCGTATCCTCGTAATGCTGTGCATGCCCATGGCATGGAAATTGGTACAGACCATAGTTACTTCGCGTCCTGAATCAGCGAACGGGGTTGAAAGCACACGGAGCGATGCGGGTGTGATGCGGTAGGGGCCGGATACGCCCAGTGTGTTGGGGAGGTTTGTCAGTATTTCCTCATGGGATACGATCCTGGGGCCGCTTTCCACTCAGAGGTCTTCCCCAATCTTGGGGCCGTGGTGTGTTCAAATCAAACCGATGGCGCTTTCGGGATGATGAAGGCGATCGAGGACGAATTGACTAGGGCATTGTAGCTCTGACATTACAGCTTCACGCGGGGCGTGCGGCGGCGGTTCGGCTGCCACCATCGGCGGAGGCTTGACAGATCAATGATTAACGGCGCGAATCATCAGCTAATGGGGACGGTGTAGCTAAGCATTACCGAATGAATGGCAAGTTGGCCGAAATGTCGAATATGGTGCCGAAGGCGGCCAGGAACTTGAGGGATATGGGCGCTTACCTTCTCATTGTTTTCCTCCTGTAGCTCCATGCCCTTGGGGGATAGCGCAGCACGAATGTTGGATGGCTAATCGTACCGCCGGTGCCCTCGAAACGCTTGTCGTTCAGGCTGGGAAAGAGCTTCAACGGCTGGGTTATGGGGTCGCCATCCTTAAAAGCTACCACGCCACATGGTTTCTCCGAGCCGAATACGTGGCCCAATCCGGATGGGATCCGTGTGACACCGCAAGGGGGATGAACTTTCTCCAAAGAGAAAGACCACGCCGACGGTGCATTGGACGGATGGAACTGTCGCATACCGAAGAGGCGATGACGGAATTGGCTCACACGGAACAGTGGTTAGCGCGATTCGGAGCTTTGGGTTAAGCTCGGCAAGGACAGGCAGTGCGCCCACCCTTACCGAGCCATTTTAATGGACCTTCCTAATGCCACTGTGATACCGTTTCACGGATTCTTCGGAAACGAGGTGAGCTCGTTGCCTTGCCCTAGGAGTTATCTTCTCCGATTTACAGATCGAGTTTTCTCGCATACCACACGCTAAAGCCTATCGAGAGGGCAGCCCAACCGAGAATCACGATGAGACCGGTCTTCAATGACCATGCCGCCACGTTATATTGCATGGCGAGGAGTCGTGTCCAGTCCGCCATCAGAGGCAGATGCACAGCCGGGTCAATCACCGAGACGGAACCGGCGACACGGGCTAACACACCACTGAGGATCAATATGGCACCCACGATGAGCGAGAAGACGGTCGAACGCGTGACCATCGATAATGCGATAAAAATGCAGACCAGGGCCCCGATCGACAACATGGCGAGGCCTAAGGCTAGGAGATCATAGGACCATTGCGGGATAAGATGAAAAGGTTGAACGGGTGTGAGAACTGAGGTGCCAGATGATTGGCTCGCTACGACGAGTTTGATGCCCACTACATGGGGATTGTTGGGATTGCCGAATCCCAAGAGGAGTCCCGCGGTCACAAAGAACCCCACAGCTACGGCCGCCATAAAGGACCAGGTGGCAATTAACGACGCCGCCAGTTTGGCGAGATACACGGGACGCCTTCTTGGTGCATGGAGTAACAAACCGCCCCACGTTCCCGACTCCATTTCTGAGGAGACGCGATCGGCTGAAATGCCCAGGGCAATCAGAGCGAGTAGCACCATGGTAGATCCGGCGAAGACTTGTCCTACTAGGCGATAGCCGCCGCGCGCACTCGGATGATATTGAGTGATCCCATGATGAATACGATAGTGATCCATGGCTAATTGTTCTCGGGTAACGCCCTGAAACCGAGCCGGAGTACTCTTAAGCGATTTCTGGAAGCTCGCGATTTGTTGGGCAACATTGGTTGAAAAGAAGCTATTCCGTTCCGCTTGTTTCAGGATGGACCGAGCTGCCCGGAGTTGTACCTGCATGGCCCGACGCTGGGAGCCTTGAAGATGGGCCAATTGATGCTGATCTTGGATGACTTGGGTCTTAGCGAACGATACGCTCGACTGATACGATTGTTGCATCCCATGATAATTTTTATATGCGATAAAACTCCCACCGAAGACAATGATGATGAATGCAATGATCAGCGCCTTGCCGCGATGTGCCCAGATTTTCTCCAATTCATTATGCAACAGCGCCGGAAACAGTCGATGAGATGTCATGAGAGACCTCCTTGCGTCAGAGCCATGTGCTCCATATATTGATGTTCGAGATTCGTGGTATAGGGCCGGATTTCCAACAAGTCAATACCCGCAATCACTGCATCCCGAATGAGGACGGAGATGTCATCGGGTTCGTCCAAACGGACCGCATACGCCCCGTTTTCTAAGAGTGCGGCGTCCGCGTGCCGGGATTCGAGCCATGCCCCGAGGAGGGACGCATCACGGGCCCGCATTAAGGCTTGAACTTGGGTCGATTGGTGTGAATCGGCCGTGCCCACCACTTGTCCCTGGTTAATGAAGACGAACTGCGTAGCGATCTGCTCAACCTCGGTTAAAATGTGGCTGGAGAGCAGAATGGTGACTCCGGAATGGGCCAGGTTCAACAGGTGTAGGCGAAAATCTCGCATCGCCGCCGGATCGAGACCATTCATAGGCTCGTCCAGAATCAGGATATCCGGTTCTTGCAACATGGCCAGGGCAAGAGCCAGACGTTGGCGCATCCCCAGCGAGTACCCTTTAACCCGACGGCCTGCGGCGTCGCCTAAGCCCACTTCAGCTAACCGCCCGTGTAATGCGCTCGGACTCACCGCAAGGCCGCGGAGGCGAAGTACTTGCCGTAAATTTTGCTCACCGGTGAGGTAGCGATAGAAATGGGATTCTTCGATAATGGCGCCCACTGATTGGAGGGCTGGCTGCGTATCTTTGACTACATCCATCCCTTGAATTCGGATGACACCCGAACTCGGGTGTGTCAACCCCAACAACATGCGGAGGGTCGTAGTTTTGCCCGCTCCATTGGGGCCGAGAAAGCCACAAATTTCCCCGCGTCGGACTTGGAACGAGAGATCCCGCACCGCTGTAACCCGCCCATATTGCTTGGAGACATTTTGTACGTCAATCATGACATCAAGGTTTTCCATGCTGTCCCTCCTATTGGTTTTTCGATTCGTATACTGGTTAATTATGGCACACCGAGCATCGCATGAGTGGCATGGCCATGAGAGAATCATATCTGTTGAACTGCCCCATGGGGTGACCCCGTACGGGCTATCCATTTGTTGTTCGCTCTGATTGTATTTTCGATACGTCGGGGATCTTCCGTCGCCCCACCCGAAATTGGAGTTTGAGCTACGGGCGTTTGGTAGGACGGTTTGGGCCAGCGAGGGGTTGACTATCAACCCACCGTGCCAAAAAATCTACGATGAAAGCGATACGTAAATTCCTCTATTGCCGGCCTCAAAGACTTTGCGGACTTGCATGCCCATCACTTCCTTTGACTTTGTTATAACAATTATAACGACGGAAATCGTACATGGTAATGTGACCCGGTTGGTGGGCACGATAGAAGTTACGACTTTGACTGATTGAGGCACATTGGGCCTTTGCCGAACATTCGGGCATAGTGGCGGGCTCTAGGTTAGTCCGTTTAAGGGGCGGTTAGCGATTTGGCATAGTTGTTCGACAGTTATTGTTTCTTGGGTAGTGACGACCTACCCAGCCGCTGTAATATGAAAGACGGCCTATGGGGGGTGTGGGCCATTAAGCGGTCGCCGATCGACGATCGCCCAACCACTCGAACTCCATGTTAGGATGCGTGCCGCGCCCGATTGGCCAAGAATCGGAATTCGTCATAGTGTTGGCCGATTTTCCATATCCGAAATAGAATGCGCTTCCAGAGATAAGCCGAGGCGCGTATATAGCGCTTCTTTTCCAGCGATAGCAGAACCCTCCAATGAAGGCGAGGGATGGACGCATTACAATGGGGTAGAGATTGATAAATCATGGATTGCGAGATGGGACTTATCACGGGCGCGGGCGCGCCCGACGACCCCTTTATTTAGAGGAATTTACCTATCGCTTTCATCGTCGATTTTTTGGCCGCGGATTGCGGATCACCTCCTTGTCGTCTGTGCAGCCAGCACGCCTTATCCCTACTCGGACTAAGGGTGCTTAGCGATTGACGCGACGTAGAACGCAACGGTCTACCATGGACCGATAATTTTGCATGGAAATGAGTGGGTTCTCGGACCCAACACGCCAATCTCGAGGAAGAAACAAACACGATCGCGAGGACCTAATCTCCCTGCCATGACACTTAGTGTCAACTCGTGTTTAGTTAGTTGGTGGACCTCTGTCCCATCACCCTGAGCAATCTTATGATGTATGTAGCAAATTGGATGCGTTTCCAGATTGATCCTATCGAAATGAGACAACACTTACCCCAGCGAGGGGATGCCCAAGCGCCGAACTCCGAATGCTTTGGCGAGTTAATCATCGGCCATAGGGGCCCACCCTTCCTTTTTTCGGTCAGGGTCACGCGTACTGGGAAAACAGTCCTGCGGGCTGGGATTTTGGGTCTCGGTTTCGCCGCCAAGAATACGGCTCACCTCGCGGGGAGTAGTGTAGGGGGAAATGGGGAACTCA
>JAKADJ010000244.1 GCA_021820645.1 Bacillota bacterium | reverse complement strand
TCGACTGTCCTGCAGCAACTGGAGTAATGGGGCCACATGATGGGTAAGTTTGACTAAAACCCCGTGATGTCAATCATAAGTCACTGTGGCGTTCATGCCTTCTCTGGCCCGCTTTATTTGAAGCGGACGGCACGCTGTGACTAGCACCGTGTAGGCATGGAAATTCAATCACGATTTAGCGGTGATATGTAACTTCAGGACAAGCCGTGACGTTCTATTCAGTAAGAATCTCGGACACCAGTTCTTTATCATCCAATCGTTGTTCTCGGTACTGCCGCTTTTGCTCGATCATTCGGGTGGAGAGAGATAGCCACGGACCAGAATCCCTGCATAGCGGCTACCTATCAACCAGGCAATTGCCAAGACCACAAGGAAGGAGAGGATTTAAATGGCGGTATCATGTACGTGCACCGCATTGCCCACATCAACACCTGTTTCGTCACAGTATCCGGGAGGGAGTCTCGCATGTGACGACACCGTGTACTCGTATTATGGCAACAACGCTGGCGGATCCAGTGCCGTTGCATACGAAGCCGACTTTATCTGGGGTGCCGCTGCTATGTTCAACATTCCTGCCATGGTGGGCCTCGCGCAAGCGATCCAGGAGGGCGGCGGCCATCTCAACAACTGGTTTCAAATGGGGCTGCCAGCTATCGACACCTTCCTCAGCGATTTCGTGGACCCGAATAACCAATTCGGGGTTACCATCACGAGTGCGGACGTGCAATATCCGGACCCGATCAACGCCGCGGGGGCCATGTGGTACCTCAAGTACTGGATGAACCAATACTCATCATACTCTGGCAACGAATTGTTGCGCGCGGGGCTCAACGCCTACAACCGAGGGTCTGGCGCTAACCAGTACGGCTACCTGCTTGATGGCGGATACGGCTACAGCGTCCTCTGGAAGGCATACGGATCGGATTACGCCAGCCATCCCTCGACGTATTGGGATGGGGCCTACATGGCGACGGGTCCTTCCGGTCTCCAATGTAGAGCGGGCAATCCTCCGGCCGGGTCGTCCGGCGTGGACGGCGATTTGCCTACGCCCGGGTTCACAGTTCCGCGTGCCCACTATGATACACCATACGGGCATAACTCGTCGGGTCATCGCATCGTCTTATTTACCTACGCGAATGTCGATTACGTCAGCGGACTCGCCATCGAGACGTGGTTCTACTCCTCCCCGTATCCTGAGGCGTACCTAACCCAAGGTTATGACATTGCGGCCATCACTGCGTCGGAGGGTCTCGCGTACTGCGTGATCTGTGTCGGCGGACCCGCTGTCACGGAGATTGAGAACGCCGCGTCCGGCCTGGGCATTACGCTCACCAGTTATTCCGACTTCACGGCGTGGCGAAATGGCGCGGCCACCCATCCCGGCTACGTCAATGCGAACGGTTCCGATGCTCTTGACAGTTACAATCTGGGGAAAACGACCGCCGTGGCCGCCGCAGACGCCGGATGGGCGTAGGAACGCGTTTTGCAATGTGGAAAAGGTATGCGCCGGACAAGACCAGCCCCAAAGCATTAACGAATCGTCGCGGTGACGTTGGGATAAAGTGGACCCTTGCAGCGATCGCGAGTGCAGTGGTTGTGTCGGCTTGCGGAACCTTCCACATGACCGCGTCAGGGGGGAGATAAACCCCCCTGACGCATCGTATGACCGGATTAACGGTAACCGGCCCCGATGCCGTGCGGGCCGTCTGGACGCTACCATGGCCCTACCCCCCTTCAACACCCCGGACTTCAGTTGTCGGCGGGGGGGGTGCAGGCCCGGCGACTATTGTGATGCGCTCCCCCTCACATTGGATGTGGGTGGGTTTGCCGGGGGGGCCGCTTTGGCGGGAAGGGACCGGAAGGGGGCCTCAGACCCTCGCGACCACGATTACGGCCACCGCAGTCGTAAATTCAACCCGCGTCATGGGTAGCATGCAAACAGGGAGCGGGAACAGCAACCTCGTGGCAATCCATGCCTCAACCGTCCACCGGGCATCGTGGCCCGTTCCGGTGCCTCGCGTCCAGGGGCTCAACGCCGGGGCCTCGAGTGGGATCGCCAGCGCACCGTCAGGCAACATCTGGATTGTTGGCGGCACGGTGGTGCAACCTGCGATCCCGGCCACGGCCTACCACGACCCTGGGCTTCTAGCGCCATTGTTTCATCCCATCCTGGCCGAGGTCACATCGTCTGGACACGTGATGCGTCAGGTCGTTCTATCCCATCTCGTCGTTGGGGGCGTCAGCGGCCTCACGCGAGCCCCCGACGGTTCCTTGTGGTTTGGGATCAATACGGGTCGGTATGAGGTGGGCCCCCAAATTTATCGCGGGCCAGCCGAGTTGGTCCATTGGAGTCCGTCCACCGGTCGCCTGGCGGTGTACCCAGTGCCCCGCACATGGGGGCACGAAGCATTACTCGGTCAGATTCTGACTGAGGGGTCGACCGTCTGGGCCTCTTTGCAGTATTCCCCCGATGGATCGAATTCAGGTCGGACGACGTTCTTGCTCCGATTTAACACCTCGAGTCATGGATGGAGTGCCTACCCGGTGCAAGGTGGTTCCATCGATACGTGGACGCTTACCCCTACGGGCACCGTGGTGTCCGTGGTCCACGCGGGGGGGAGCCTGGCAATAGCCCATCACATCGTCGCGCGTGTCCAGCCAGGATATGTGGTGGTCGGAGTCGTCGCCCAAGGCCCTCGCATGTATCTCGTGGTCTCGGGTCACCATAGGATACAGTTGGTAGCAATCTCCGCAAAATAGAAATCCTTTCGGCACGGGGAAAGCATGCGCCGTTCACGGCTGTCGGTTATTGCGGCGCGTCCCCCGTTGCGGCCTCAGCGGCCATTGTATTAGTGATCAAAATCTCGGCTACGCGATGACCACACAGGGATACTCCATAGCGTCAAAAAGGGTCGTTTATGCAACGTTTCAAATCCTATCCATTAGGAAACGCAAACCATAGGGTTTCGAGGTTGCAAAAACTCTGTCCAAAACTGATGGTTGCAAATAGACAGACGTGATGAGTTTTGGGACAATGATGACATAGAGGAGGCGAAGTCGCTGTGCCAGCTCGATGGTCCCGAAATCGCACGATGAGGTTGCCATGTTAATCGGCTATGCCCGGGTCTCTACCACGGATCAAACGGTGGCCCTTCAAGACGATGCGCTTCGAGCCGCCGGGTGTGAACGTCTCTTTCAGGATGTTATGTCCGGCAGTACGACCGAACGCCCAGGTCTCACCGCCGCGTTGGACCATTGCCGGCAAGGAGATGTATTGGTGGTCTGGAAGTTGGACCGTTTAGGACGTTCGCTCGCGCACCTCATTGAGATGGTGCAGCAATTGGAACAAGCGGGCGTGGGTCTCAAGAGTCTACAAGAAAATCTCGATACAACCTCGGTCGGTGGCCGATTGATTTTTCATATTTTTGGAGCCATCGCCGAATTTGAGAGGGGACTCATTCGTGAACGAACGCAAGCCGGTTTAGAGGCTGCTCGGGCACGAGGCCGTGTGGGAGGGCGACCTCGACGGCTTGCGCCGGACCAAGTCGCGATGGCACGACGCTTGATCGAGCAACCCAACGTGGGGATAAAGCAAGTGGCCGAAATGCTCCGTGTGTCCCGTCAAACGGTGTATCGGGCGTTACAAAGGACGGGCAAATTATAATCCGGGGCGTCGACTGGCGTCAGGCGGCCTACAAATCCGGAGTGTCTCTGAGTACCTTGCAACGGTTTGCCCGTCAACAGGCTGCGGCCGGAGAGTCAGAGTTTGCATAATTTCGGGATGCGCGGTATATTGTAAGCAAGAACCGCCCCTGGTGAGACAGGGACGGCATGTGAGGGCCTACCGACGTTTACGCCGACTAGTGCGCCACCAGAGATACAGTGCCATGCCTGGTAAGGAGATGGACACCGTGATGGTTAGGTGCATTGCCCTTCACCTCCTTTCTTGGAGGCATTGAGAGGGCATTCCCTCGCGTTCATTATAGCCCGTCTCTACGGAGGCGGGCTATTTGTTTGTCGCGAAGGCGTACCGAAAAATGGGGGTCCATTTCCGTCATCGGCCCATGAGGCTCCATGCGGGTTTGCGACCCCTAGTTTTTATCATGGACTGTACCGCTAAAAGAAGTCGCTTGGGGTACGTTACGTATCTGTGTGGTACAATGTGAGCAAATTTTGGAGTAAGTCAAACAATCATGGAATATAGATGGCCACTAGGTAGAAGGCCTGAGTCTCTGCCAGTTTTTGAAGCAGGAAAAATTCATATTGAGGATCTCTCCGAAAGTAGCCGATATCTAACCAAAATTAACAACGTCGCGTTCTTTTGCCATCATAATCCATTAAAATGAGGAAGGTACTATTGGCACCAGGTTTTGACATGACATGCAACAATAATACAAGATTTATCAAGAAAAGGACGTGTAGATAGTGGATTTCTCCGAGTTCAAGCGGGCGATGCATGACGGGGTCGCATTTGAATTTACCGTGAAACTGCAAGCAGCCGGTGGAACGAATCATAAGGTATTTCCTCCAACCTATTTGAATGATGATCCGAGTACAAAAGCGAAAATTAAAGCGCGATATGCGAGAGAAACACGGATTATGGACGATGG
>JAKADJ010000243.1 GCA_021820645.1 Bacillota bacterium | reverse complement strand
TCCGATCCGATGTTGTGGGATGCCTGCTCTCGATGGGGGCGATATCGCGGGCGCGACCGAACGGGCTCAACATAATGTTGCCCAACTGGCTTCCTATGCGGAGTCTGGAAAGAAAATTTTGGCGCTCCAACCCACCTGTGCCTATGTCTTGAAACAAGACTATCCAATGTTGTTAGGCAGCGAAGCGGCTACCAAGGTGGCGGACGCCACCGTCGACATTACCGAGTACTTAGCGCAAGAAATGCGTGGTGGTCGACTGAAAAAGGATTTTGTATCGAGTCCGGGTACGGTGACTTATCACTTATCGTGCCATACTAAAGCACAAGGTCTAAAAAAGGCGGCGCAAGATTTGCTGTCAGGGATTGACGGGACCACGGTGAACATGGTCGACCGTTGCGCGGGGATCGATGGAACCTGGGGGCTTAAGGCGGAGTACTATGATGAATCGCAAAAGGTCTCGAAGAAAATGACCGATGCATTTCGGGCAGCGCATGACACGGTGGCTTGTTCCGATTGTGCCTTAGCGGGTCTACAAATTGAGGTGGCATCGGATCGTCCCCCCCAACATCCAGTTCAAATTCTATCCACGGCCTATGGTCTAAGCAAGTAAGGAGGTTCACATATGAGACAACTGACCATGCAGGACCTGGTTCCGAACCAGGAATATGAATTGGTCCGCCCCGAGTTTCGTCGCCGCATTATTCAACTCAAAAAGATGAGGCGGGTCCTCATCGGGCCGAGAGTTTCATTGGTCTTTGAGAATACTGAGACCATGAAGTTCCAAGTGCAAGAGATGATGCGGATTGAACACATTGAGGACCTCGAGAAGATCCACGAAGAGATTTTGGTATACAACGATTTACTGCCGCGTGGCATGGCCATCGGGGCTACGTTACTCATCGAATTGACGCAATCTGACAACATGCCGGAGATTCTACGCGAACTCTCGGGGATAGAGGAGCACGTCCGCCTCGTGGTGGGCGACCGTGCGGTCGCGGCAATCGCCGAAGCCGGCCGGTCTACCGAAGAAAAAACGAGCTCCGTGCACTACCTCACCTTTGTCTTCACACCGGAGGACCGTACGGCTTTGATGGAGCATGTAGATCGGGTGTCTATCGCGATTGAACACCCTGGATATTCGTATACGGTGGCAGTTCCCCAGGAGACCGTGACGCTCTTGGTTCGGGACCTGGCGTCTATGGAATAGGTGGGAGTTCTTACGAATGGAATCGATGGCTCAGTGTACCCGATGTGGATTGGCGGAAATCAGGACCCAGGTTGTCATCGGCCGCGGTTCTGAAACGGCTCGGGTGATGTTTACGGGTGAGGCCCCAGGTAAAGAGGAAGACCGGACCGGTATGGGATTTCAGGGGAGTGCTGGCAAAATATTCGAGGACGTCTTGTCATACCTGGGCCTGACTCGCGGGGAAATCTGGCTTAACAATGTGGTGCGTTGCCGACCTACGGATACCGGGAAGAAGAACCGGCCGCCACGAGGGGAGGAACTCGATGCCTGTCGCCCCTGGATGCTCGAAGACATTGGTCGGGTGAGGCCTGCGATTATCGTGACCTTAGGCCGGATGGCATTTGAATCCTTAACGGGAGAAACCGATTTTCAGGGCTGTCGCGGACGCCTCTATAAAGCTTCTGACCCGTCGATTCCAGAAATATTTCCGCTAGCTCACCCAGCGTATCTCATTTATCGTCGTTCATCCATGCCGCAGTATCGCGAAGACTTAGATCGATTGCATCAAGCGTTGGCGGCTCGCGGTGTGGTCTCTAATCCGGTGGTGCCCAAGCGTTTTCTTTGATGGGATGCGCATCTGATGCCGAGTGCCTATGGTACGCCTTCGTTGGAGGAAGATGGGGGATTTACGCCAGCTCGCAACGTATCGGTAGCGTGGAACGAGGCAATCGAACCCGACGAGCTGGACGCTTTCACCGCTAATTACAGAAGGTGACCGGGGGTAAAATCCCGACCTGTCGAATGATGCTCTGGTCACAATGCGCGACCTCGCCACGCGAGACCCTACCCGTAAATGGGGGCTTGGGTCCACTCGCAGCCGTCTTCGAAGACTGGAACCGACAGCTCTCGCGAAATCTGGAGTCTTCCACTATAAACCGCCATCACAAAGACCGAGTGCTAGACAATTGAAGACGAGCCTTACGGGCTATGGGATCTCGACCGCAGTGGTCGCCGAGATCCCATAGCTTGCTGATTTTCAGAAATAGCGCACCGGAAACCACAAGGTTTGCCGAATGTTATCGTTTCACCGCGACTAATATGATCCGATACTTAATAAATTGGTCATTGACTAAGATGCCTTGGGGAAAACTTGGATCTTTTAGGAATCTCAGCGCCTCTTGCCCTTCCGGTGAATTTGGGCTAACCGGCGACAGCCATTCCTCGGGCGTCATCGGTTCCCCGTGCACTGCGAGGGTTAACAGATCGAGACCGTGAGGACTTATCACTTGAGCCCATTCATTGGCGGTCCGTGCAGCACAGTGAGAGTCATCGCGAAATCGTTCAAGCGCATTCAGTCCTTCGATGGCATTGGTCGGTGCCGTCATATCCGAGATCCCGAGGCGGCCCCCGGACTTTAACACCCGCGCGGCTTCGGAGATGAAAAGACTGAGGTCGTGAAAGTGGTGTGCGGCTCGTCGGCAGGTGACCGCATCGAAGCTACGATCGGGCCATGCCAACTGATGGACGTCCCCGAGAACCCAGGTTATGGAGACGTGGCGCGAAGCGGCTAACTTTTCGGCTGCCCCCAGCATTTCCGGGGTGAGGTCAAGACCCGTCGCGATATGACCCCGGGCTGCCAGCGCCACGGTTGTGTGGCCGGTGCCGCAGGCCGCATCCAGTACCCGGCTTGCGGGAGCCAGGGCGAGTGCCTCAATTAGGGCTTCTAAATCTTCGCCTCGGGCATGCCGAGGGCTGGATAAATAGGCCTCGTGGTAGCGAGCAAAATATTGGGTGATTTTTTGGTGGTCGGCGTTCATCGGAATCAGCCTCCTTTGATGAAGATAGCCTCATGATAGTGGAGGAAATGGGTCGCTTGTGGGATGATGGGAGCATGAATATATGAAGGATGTGCAGGTGTGGAGAGCCGTGACCTCGTGGAAATGGATCTGGTTGATATCGCGATGCTCGTCGAAATGGCCGACGGCAAAAATTTAGGCGAGGTGGCCGAAGTTCTCGGGCTGTCGGCCTCGGCGGTCTCACACAGATTGGGCCGTTTACAAGCTCGGATGCCGTTTCCGGTGACTCGCCGGTCAGGCCGCGACCTAATAGTGACCGAGCACATCGCGGGGGCGATCCCCTTTCTCAAATCCGCGCTCCAGAATCTTCGCGACGCCACCCATACCATGCACACAGCGCCGTCCGGTGCGACTGCGGTCGGGATTGCCCGAATCCTTTCGGGGTGGGCTGAAACCTTGTTGCCAGAGGTCGCATCCGATAAAAGCCCACTGCGTTGGAAGGTGTACACGGGAACCTCTGAGGAAATCGTGGATGGAGTGCGCAAGGGGAATCTTGATGCCGGTCTGGTGCGCACCGACCATGGATTTTGGGGGGTGGAGCTCCACGTTTTGGATCAGGATGTGCTGGTTGCGGTGGCGGCCCCGACTCTGATTCGCACCCTCGTGGTGGCCTCTCCAGAAACCTGGCCGTGGATCCGATTTGACGCGGGGTTGAGTCACGGGCAGACGGTTAACCAAGTGTTTTCCCATATGGAATGGCGACAAATTTCGTCGCTTGAGGTGGATGCCTTGGAATCGGCATTGGCCTTGGTTTTGGTGGGCCGAGGGGTGGCTGTGCTGCCAAAGTCGCTGGTGGCACACCATCTTGCAACATCACGATTAGCAGTGATCCCGATTCACGATGTAATATGGCCGACCCGTACGGTCGCGTTCGTGACGCGCAGAGGCCGGCCAACGCCTCCATGGTTAGAGGTTTGGAGTGAAAGGATTACGCGACGACTACACCATCGTGAGCCCACCTGATATTGAAAGGGTTTGACCCGTGATGTAACGGGCCTCGTCGCTGGCCAAAAAGAGGACGGCCGCAGCGATATCGGCGGGCTGTCCGACCCGGCGCAGCGGGACCTTTTGCACCATTTTTTCGATGAGACGTTGTGCTTGCGGTGTGGCGGCATTGTCATCCAACATTTGGGTGTCGACGGGCCCTGGCGAGACCGCGTTCACCCGGACTTGGTGGCGTGCCATTTCTTGGGCTAGGGATTTCGTCAACGCGATCAGACCACCTTTCGCGGCCGAGTAGACGGCTTCACCCGCCATTCCGACCCGCGCTGCATCGGAGACCACGTTAATGACTACGCCGTTTTGTTGAGACACCATGAAGGGCAACACACCATGACAGATGTGGATGGGGCCCCATAGGTTGGTGTCCAACACGCGCTTCCAATAAGGAGAGTCCTCCGTCAGAAAGGGGTGGGTTTCGGTCCATCCCGCGTTATTCACCACAATATCGAATAGGCGGTCATTTTCTACACTGGCCCGGAGCGCGGTGGTGACTTGATCGTGATCGCCAATGTCTAAGGCCCTCGCATCGAGGTCGGCGCCGAGGACTTTTTGGGCCTCGATGAGACC
>JAKADJ010000242.1 GCA_021820645.1 Bacillota bacterium | reverse complement strand
AGCCAGAGCCGGCGGGTCGGTTCGCCCGGGGTTTGAGGGCGGTCAGATGCCCTTGCAGCGCCGATTACCGAAGCGCGGCTTTGTGAATCCCTTTCGCGTCGAGTATGAAATTGTTAACCTGGGATCGCTGGCGATTTTTGAGGCTAACACCACGGTGACCATCGAGTTACTCAAAGAGCGTCGATTGGTCCGGCGCAATTTGCCAGTAAAGATCTTAGGGGATGGGGATTTGGATCGCCCACTCGTGGTTCAGGTTAATGCGTTTTCGAAGTCGGCCAAAGAGAAGATTGAAGCGTTATCAGGACGCGCCGAGGTGATATAGGGTGGCGCAAAATGCGATGGGCGCCTTTCGCGGCTCAAATCTCAATAAGCGCATCCTGTTTACTTTTTTGATGCTGGTGGTATTTCGGATTGGGGCGCACATTCCCATTCCCGGTATTCACGCAGCCGTGATTCAAAGTCTTTTTACTAAGGGCGCCACCATTTTTGCCTTGCTCAACCTATTTTCGGGCGGAGCGACGGCGACATTGTCGGTGTTTGCTCTGTCTATCATTCCGTATATTAACGCCAGCATTATTATGCAGTTAATGACGGTGGTGATTCCGTCGGTGGAAGAATGGTCCAAAGAGGGCGAAGAGGGTCAGAAGAAAATATCTAAGGTGACCCGTTGGCTTTCGTTGGGACTTGGCGCCTTGCAGTCTTTGGGGATTGCCTATTACCTGTACAACTATTCGTCCGGTGGTGTCTATGCGTATATCCATCACGACATTGGTACTATGCTCTTGACGGCACTCTTGCTGCTGACCGGATCGATGCTCTTGATGTTTGTGGGTGAAGAGATTACAGACAAGGGCATTGGGAACGGGATTTCGTTACTGGTTCTCTTCGGCATCATTTCCCGGTTACCGTTTGGCATTGAAACCCTCTTCAAGTATATTACTGCTGGGGTCCTGTCCTGGCCCAAAATGATTATCTTCTTGATCGTGGCGGTCGTGATCATAGCGGCGGTGGTCTACGTTAATGAAGGACAGCGTAAAATTCCGGTGCAGTATCCAAAGCGCGTAGTGGGCCGCCGGATGTACCAGGGCCAATCCACGCACCTCCCGATCCGCGTGAATCAGGCTGGCGTCATCCCGGTAATTTTTGCGATTTCGCTGTTGATCCTCCCCTACACTCTAGCGCAGTTTTTCAAGGGCGGGTGGGTTCTTTGGATGCAACACTACTTTGGATTTACGTCGCCTTTATATATTGCGGTCGAGTTTGTCCTGGTCGTGGTCTTTACGTTCTTTTATACGGACGTGGTTTTTAAAGTGGATGATGTGGCGGATAACTTGAAAAATGGCGGGGGCTATATTCCGGGAATTCGTCCCGGTAAGCCTACGGCCGAATATCTGGCCCGGGTTAGTGGCCGCCTGACTCTCATTGGAGCCCTATTCTTAGGGATTGTTTCCGTGTTGCCCAGCTTTGTCACGATGGGGATGGGCGTTAACCTATACTTCGGGGGCACCTCACTGTTGATTATCGTCGGGGTGGCGCTAGATACGCTCAAACAAATGCAGGCCCAGCTGATGATGAGGAACTACCAAGGGTTTATGAAGGGCGGAGGCCGTTCATGAGGCTGGTATTATTGGGGCCGCCGGGGGCCGGGAAAGGCACCCAGGCCAAGGCGCTGTCGCAAGAATGGGACCTGGTACACATTTCGACCGGCGACCTCTTTCGCTATCATTTGGCCCACCAGACTGAGTTGGGCCATGCGGCTAAAACCTATATGGAGAGCGGGCGTTTGGTACCCGACGATATCACCGAAGCGATGTTGAAGAACCGCATCGAGCAAGAAGATGTTAGCCGTAGCGCGGGGTTTGTGTTGGACGGATTTCCTCGTACTGTGCCTCAGGGCCGTGCCTTGGATGCCCTCTTAGAGGCCCGAGGGGAGCACCTCAATCGGGCCATCCTAATTCAGGTGCCCACGGAGGTCCTCCTCCGGCGATTGGTCGGGCGTCGCACGTGTAGTGCTTGCAAAGCCAGCTATCATGTGGATTTCCATCCTCCAACAGTAGAAGGCATCTGTGATCTTTGTGGCGGTGCACTAGTCCAACGCGATGACGATCAAATAGAGACGGTTAGAACTCGGCTCCAAGTGTATCACGAAGAAACGGAACCATTGGTAGCGTTTTATCGCGCGAGCGGTCTTTTGGCCACGGTCGATGGGGATCAGGACCCGGCATCGGTTACCCTGGCTACTATAGAAGCTACCAAAGGAGGACCTCATGATTGAACTGAAAAGTGCCAGGGATCGCGAGAAGATGCGTAAGGCCGGTCGCGTGGTGGCGGAAGTCCTTCAGATCCTAAAGAGATCCTGCCGATCAGGGATGACTACACAAGAGATGGACGCGATAGCGGATCGGGAGATCCGGAACCGCGGGGCAGTACCGGTATTTAAGGGATATCGAGGGTATCCGGCGAGCGTCTGTGTTTCCGTCAATCACGAGGTGGTACACGGCATTCCAGGGTCCCGGCGGCTTCGCCCACAAGATTTGGTGAGCCTCGACCTGGGAGCCACCGTAGAAGGATTCGTCGGAGATGCGGCGTTGTCGTTCTTTTTAGAAGAGGCGCCCGATGAAGAAGCCGTGCGATTACTGACGGTGACGGAAGAATCTCTATACAAAGCGATCGCGATGGCAGTACCGGGGGGGCACCTGGGAGATATTTCGCACGCGGTGCAAGAGCATGTCGAGCAAAACGGGTTTTCTGTGGTGCGAGATTTCGTGGGACACGGCATTGGCCGTCAGATGCACGAGGAACCCCAAGTGCCCAATTACGGCCCTCCTGGGCGGGGAATCCTGTTGAAGAGCGGTCTGGCGTTGGCGATTGAGCCCATGGTTAACATGGGTGGCAAAGACGTGGATGTATTGGATGACGGGTGGACCGTCGTGACTCGCGACGGAAGTCTTTCCGCACATTTCGAGCACACGATTTTCTTGGATGAAACTGGACCAGAAATTTTAACTGCAATTTACGCATAAATCCGTTAAAATGGATCGGATAGTGTCGGCTAGCCAACGGACAGTTTGGGAATTATAGGAGTTAGAGGTTTTTTTCGGTACTATCTTAAGGAAGGGAGGGAACTGGATGGCCAAAGAGGATGCGATAGAAGTAGAAGGTACCGTTATTGAGCCGCTACCGAATGCCATGTTTCGGGTAGAACTGCCCAACGGGCACAAGGTGTTGGCCCACGTGTCAGGAAAGATACGGATGCACTTTATTAAAATCTTACCCGGGGACCGGGTTACGGTACAACTGTCGCCCTACGACCTCACACGTGGCCGCATCACGTATCGGTATAAATAACAGTGCCCAGCGTGAGCTTTTTAAATGAGGAGGGGTAATCATGAAGGTTCGTGCGTCGGTTAAGCCGATTTGCGAAAAGTGCAAGGTGATCAAACGACATGGGCGCGTGATGGTCATATGCGAGAATCCCAAGCACAAGCAAGCACAAGGTTAAAAGACAGGAGGCAAGTTGATGGCGCGAATTTCTGGAATTGACTTACCGCGAGACAAACGGATCGAAGCGGCACTCCCGTATATCTATGGAATCGGGTGGCCGACGTCCCAGCGCATTTTGGTGGACGCCAAGGTTGACCCTGATACGCGGGTCCGTGATTTGACGGAAGACGAAGTGATTCGGATCCGTGAGATTGTGGATCGGGACTACCGGGTGGAAGGAGATTTGCATCGAGAGGTGCAGATGAATATCAAGCGGCTGATTGATATTGGTAGCTACCGAGGTCTGCGTCACCGTCGCGGCATGCCGGTGCGGGGACAACGCACGAAGACCAATGCGCGGACCCGTAAAGGGCCGGCCCGCACTGTGGGCAACAAGCGAAAAAAATAGGATAAGGGAGGGATTCACGCAGTATGCCACCACGTCGCGTCACACGTACCAAGCGTCGAGATCGTCGTCATGTTGACCATGGCACGGCGCACATTCGTTCCACATTTAACAATACGATTGTGACTATTACCGATCCGCAAGGCAACACCTTATCATGGGCATCATCCGGGCAGTCTGGTTTTAAAGGATCCCGTAAGAGCACGCCGTTTGCGGCTCAGATGGCAGCGGAAACCGCCGCCAAAGGCGCCATGGAGTACGGAGTCAAAGAAGTTGAGGTCCTGGTGAAGGGACCCGGATCGGGTCGTGAAGCAGCGATACGGTCGTTACAAGCAGCAGGTCTCGAGGTGAGCCTGATTAAGGATGTCACCCCGATTCCCCACAATGGTTGTCGTCCACCGAAGCGGCGACGAGTTTAACACAGAAAGGAAGGAGGCGCACACATGGCTCGATATACAGGACCCGTTTGCCGGTTGTGCCGGCGTGAGGGCGTTAAGTTATACCTTAAGGGAGAGAAGTGTTTTACGGACAAGTGTCCGGTTACGCGGCGGGCATACCCGCCTGGGCAGCATGGCCAGGGGCGTCGTAAACTTTCTGAATACGGAGTGCAGTTGCGGGAAAAGCAAAAAGCCCGCCGAACCTACGGTATTATGGAGGGTCAATTTGCACGGTATTTCGGAAAGGCCTCGAAGCAAACAGGCGTCACTGGACAGGCTTTGCTTGAATCATTGG
>JAKADJ010000241.1 GCA_021820645.1 Bacillota bacterium | reverse complement strand
GAAGCTTTGGCTACCAAGCCCTTCGGGATAGCGATGGCTCGAAGGGTCCTGGACCGTCTGGTGCAGGGCTGCCACGGCGGCAGGGGCGCTCGGCATGTCGGGATCGCCAATCCCGAGATTAATGATATCGTGACCGGCTGCCCGTTTTTGGCGCACTCGCCGATCCAACTCTAAAAAGAGATACGGGGGGAGTCGGTTCATCCGTGCCGCCGTATGCATTGAGAACTCCTCCTCTATACGAGCCGAATTCGATATTCTTTGAGCCAAGCGTTGGCCTGAATCAGAAAGGCGAAAAGTTGCGCATTGCCCATTAGCTGCCCGAACCAGGGAATCTGATCGCCCTCGGGTCCCCGTTCCATGACCTCATTTAGCCGACCCGCATCGACCAGGGGCAACAGGGGGCTGGACGGATCGTGGAGGACCTCGATGAGGCCGTCTCGCATGGCTTTGAAGTACGAGGGGTTCGGGGTTGACGGATAGGGGCTTTTTTGCCGCATGATGACATCGTCTGGCAATAGCCCGCGCATGGCGTGACGCAGAACGCCCTTGGCTGTGTTTTGGTAATTCTTCCAGGCCCACGGAATGTTCCACACATAGTCGACGAGTCGGTGGTCACAAAAGGGGACGCGCACTTCAAGCCCGGTGGCCATCGTCATCCGATCTTTGCGGTCGAGCAAAGTGGGGAGGAAGCGAGTGATGCTAAGATAGGAAATCTCCCGGATCCGCGCCGCCTCCGGCGATTCTCCGGCCAGTCGCGGGACCTCGTCCAGGGCTTCTTGATAACGACGCGCTACGTAGCCGTCAGGGCGAATATGCTGGACCAGATCTTCTGAAAGAATGGCAACCCGGTCTTTCAGACGTCGCGCCCATGGAAATGTGTTGGCGGCAATGGCGTCAGGGTGATGGAACCAGGGGTACCCTCCGAATATCTCATCGGCAGCCTCGCCGGACAATCCAACCGTGGCGGCTTCCTTAATCGCGCGACTAAAGAGAAGAAGCGAGGTGTCTACATCTGCCATCCCCGGAAGATCACGGGCACGCATCGCGGGGAGCAAATATTCATAAAGCTCAGGGGTGTCGACCACGACACGATGATGCGCGGTACCGAGCGTTTCGGACACTTTTTCTACCCAGGGTGCGTCCAAGTTGGTTTGAAATTTGGTAGCCTGAAAATAACGTTCCATGTCGACAAAGTCAATCGAGTAGGTGTGAAGCGCCTCCCGACCCATTACCTGAAATGCATCGGCGGCGACAGCAGAGACGACGCTAGAATCGAGGCCACCGGAGAGTAACGTAATGACCGGAACATCAGCTACCAATTGGCGTGTAACCGCATCCCGCACTAATTCACGTACGGTGGTGAGGGTCTGCTCCCAAGAATCCGGGTGGGGATGCGAACTGAGGGTCCAATACGGTGCCATTTTTACTTGACGCGGCGCCGCTCGAAAATAATATCCGGGGCGTAGTTCATGGATGCCCCGAAATACGCCATGTCCCGGAGTGCGAGCGGGACCCACGGCAAAAACTTCGGCAAGGCCTTCCGCATCCACTTCAGCGCTCATTGCGGGATGGGCCAGGATCGACTTAATCTCGGACGCGAACAACAAGGTGTCGCCTTTTTTGGCATAGAACAAGGGTTTAACACCTAGACGGTCGCGTGCCATGAATAGGCTTTGGTCGGCGCTATCCCAAATCGCAAACGCAAAGATGCCATTAAAGCGTGTCACACAATCTACGCCCCATGCGATGTACGACATTAGGAGCACTTCGGTGTCGGATCGGGATCGAAATCGGTAACCTTGAGTCTCGAGCTCCTGGCGTAGCTCTTGAAAGTTATACAACTCCCCGTTGTAGACAATGGTGTACACATGGTTTCCCAGGCGACTCGACATGGGTTGCATCCCACCTTCGGGGTCGATTACCACCAGGCGCCGATGCCCTAAGCCCGCGTGGGGGGAGACCCAGGTGCCGCTCCCGTCCGGACCCCGACAGGTCAGAGGTGACACCATCGCGTCCAGAGCAGATTGGCGAGTGGTGAGATTGGCGTCAAAATCGATCCATCCAGCGATACCACACATACGGTAATCCCTCCTGACATGGTCCTGGGCCGTTGCTTGGGTCCAGTACCCATACCCTATGTCAAGAGGGAGTTAGTGTGCGACATGGTAAGCGGTAATATTAGGGAGTGCTCTATACGAAGAGGGTAATCTGGGAACCGTGGGGGTTGACCCAGATCTTGATGACCGGATAGGTCACGCCCGCATCTTCGATGAACTCGATCGCCAGATCGTGTCGGGCGTATAGATCCTGGATGCGCAGAATTTCTTCTCGGGAAATGTCATTGACCTCGACGCTGCGACCCATGCCCGGCAGTGAAATCGGCATAAAGGTTCGTTTGGATACCCGAATAACTTCCATATCGGAACTCCTTCCCATGATTCTTCGGTGCTCCCCTGCCGGATTAACCGCCGATGTGAGACATCTCGATTTTTGGTAATCCGGGCGTTAATGAGCGACGGAGCTCGGAATAGTGGTCGTCACGGTCGGCCCAAAGATAACGCAGATGCTGGCGGATTTCTTCATCGCTATGCGAGCCGCGGACGAGCGATCGAAGATCGTCCCCGTGACTCCCAAACAGGCAGGTGACCAATTGGCCCTCGGGAGAGAGGCGAGCTCGCGTACAGGAATGGCAAAAAGGTCGGGTCACGGAGGTGATGATCCCAATTTCGCCGCGGCCGTCTAAATATCGGTAGCGTGACGCCACATCGCCCGGATGCTTCGGCGCTACCGGCTCCAGCGGCCATTGGCGGCCAATGATTTGGATAATTTCTTCGCCCGGGACGACGTCCTCGAGCCTCCAGCCATTGGTGTTGCCGACATCCATGAATTCGATGAAACGCAAGATTACCCCACGGTCGCGAAAATAGGCGGCCATCGGCACTGTCGCCGAGTCATTGAGTCCTTTTTTAACGACCATGTTAATCTTAACCGGTCCAAGACCAGCATCTAGGGCCGCATCGACGGCCGCCAGTACTTTAGCGACCGGGAAATCCACATCGTTCATGCGCCGAAATAGTGGGTCGTCCAGGGCGTCCAGACTAATCGTGACGCGCTTCAATCCGGCGGCTTTTAAGGATTTGGCGCGCGCAGGGGTGAGTAGCGAACCATTGGTGGTCATGGCCAGGTCTTCAAGGCCTTTTAATGCCGCTAAGTTTTCGACCAATGCCTCGAGATTCTTTCTCACGAGCGGCTCTCCTCCGGTGAGGCGAATCTTACGCACGCCTAGCGACACAAAAATACGGGCGAGCCGGGTAATTTCGTCAAAAGTCAAAAGCTCCGCCCGGGGTAAAAATTGAAACTGACTGCCAAAAACTTCTTTGGGCATGCAATAGACACACCGGAAATTGCAACGATCGGTGACCGAGATGCGTAGATCCAGAAGGGCCCGCCGACGGCGATCAACTATAGTAGTGGCTGAGTCGATGGGAACACTTGACATGAAAATTTTCACCTCCGCTGGCATTAAAACCTTTCCAGAAATTGCATGTGGACGCTCTTTCTCGGTATTCTTATAGTATAGCAAGACTTTTATCGGGAATTGTAACCAGCTTTCCCCAGGCGGCGTTTCCTTAGATAAGAGAGCTCGCAGAGGTGACCATCCATGAAAGCGATTATTTCCCTCGTTCTTTCGCTAGCCGTCGTAGGGCTCAGTGCGGTGCGCATGTTGGTGCAACCCGTAGTACACTCGAACCCTCACGTCATGGCCCTCAAACCCAAACCCAAAGAAAATCCTGCAGTCCATCATACATCACCTATACTCCCCGTGGTGGCCAATCTTCCGAACATGGGGAAAGGTAGTTTAGATAGCATGGCCAGCCAGGGCATTTTGTACGGCCTCGCCGGGACGAATTCCGAGGGCAAGCCGCGGGTGATTCTCTTCATCTCACGCGCACCCAATGCGCCGACCGACCTGACCATTCAACATTGGCCCTCGTTACGCTTTGCCCCGGTCGCCGCGGGCTCTCATCTCTCCCGCCTATTGGGCCCTGGTTTTGGTTCGAAGATTCATTGGGTTGCCATCAATCCCGCGCTCCTGGTCAAGTAGCTTTCACTCGCCGAACAGGCTATGATAAATGCCAGGCAATTGCCTAAAATTTACCCTGGCTGGGCGGAGGCGTGAAACCGTGTTAAAAGTTGCGGTGATTATGGGAAGTCGTAATGATTGGGAAGTGATGCAGCACGCCGCGAGCGTCTTAGCCGACCTCGGGGTGGCGTACGATACGCACATTGTCTCCGCGCATCGTACCCCCGACCGGATGTTTTCTTTTGCCGAGACGGCAGAAGTTTCGGGTTATGGCGTAATCATCGCGGGGGCCGGCGGCGCGGCCCACCTGCCGGGTATGACTGCGGCAAAAACCCTGCTACCCGTGATTGGTGTGCCGGTGCCAAGCCAACACTTGAAGGGCCTCGATTCCCTGCTTTCGATTGTGCAAATGCCGGGCGGGGTGCCCGTAGCCACCGTGGCCATCGGGGTCGCCGGCGCCCGCAACGCGGGGCTCCTAGGCGCCCAAATTTTGGCGCTTGCGGAACCAGAACTGAAACAACGACTGACCGAATACCGCGAGA
>JAKADJ010000240.1 GCA_021820645.1 Bacillota bacterium | reverse complement strand
CAGCGAATGGAGTGGGAAGCGCATTGCCGAGACCATCCGCAACGGCGATGGAGCCATGCCGACATGGGGCGCGGTCCTATCTCCCACAGAAATTCAGAGTCTTACGCTCTATGTGGAATCGTTAAACCATCGCGTACCACCGGTTCCAAAGGGATCGCCTGGATAAGGTGAGCAATATCCCCGTACGGCAACCCCTGTCGGTTATGATGCGACGCTCTCATTCAGAAGATTTACCTGTCCCCGATCTGTTTGACGCACAACATTGTAGAATTGAGACAGTGTGGAAGGCAGGGGGAGACATTATGGGATTGATACCAATGGTGGTCGAACAAACCAATCGTGGCGAACGCTCGTATGACATCTATTCGCGGCTTTTAAAAGAGCGCATTATTTTTCTTACAAATGCTATTGACGACGACGTTGCAAACTTAGTGGTGGCACAACTTCTGTTTTTGGAAAGTGATGACCCCGATAAGGACATCTATTTGTACATCAATTCCCCGGGCGGATCGACGACGGCTGGCATGGGGATTTATGACACCATGCAGTACATCAAGCCTGACGTCGCGACCTTGGCGATGGGGATGGCTGCGAGCATGGGCGCGGTTCTCTTGGCGGGCGGTGCCAAAGGTAAACGTTTTGCCTTGCCCCATGCGGAAATCATGATCCATGAACCATCGGTGGGACGGCTCGGCGGCAAAGTGACCGATGTCGAAATTTCCATGCAAGAACTTTTGAAGACACGCCAGGGCCTTGCGGCGGTGTTAGCGAAGCACACCGGACAATCCATCGAGAAAATCCTCAAGGAATTCGAACGGGATTACTGGATGTCTAGCGAGGAAGCCAAAAATTACGGACTCATCGACGATATTACGATTCCGCGTCAACCCGTTGCGGACACAGATCAGAAATAGGAGGATCGCGTCGTGACTGCACGATGTTTGGAGATCGACGCATCACGCTTACTGTGGGCTAAGATCCAAATCTATGCGGGATCAGGGCCACCCCATGGAGTCGAGCCGATCGATTTCCGCACTATCCTAGCGCTCCGTGCAGGCCAAACCTGGGCCCAGGACCTCTACCTAGAGACCTTTTGGCCGACACTGGAACCCGAAGTGCGTCACTATGCCCGTAAGGGTGGAGATCGGGAGGAATTAGAGCAGGACGCGGCTTTGGCGCTCTGGGAGGCCGCGTTCCGGTATGATCCGGCGTTGCATCGGACCCGCTTGGAGGTGTTTGTGAAAAACCACATTCATCGCACCGTGCGCGAGCACTATATCCAGTCGATCAAACGTCAACGGCGTCAGATTCTGATGGAGGATGACGCCGGTGTCCATGGACTCAAGTCAGATGACAATCTAGATCTCGCTGAAACGCAAATGGATGTCGGGAAAGCGTTTCTTGCACTCAGTCCTCACGATCAACGTCTTTTGCATCGGTTCGCCGAACTTACCATTGATTACGGCATGGGCCTAGAAGAAGCCTCCCGCTTTATGGCGGCTCATGAGGGCGGGACGGCGGCCGCTTGGAAGAAAAGGATCCAACGCCTACGCCACAAATGGCGAGAGCAGATGCAATCTCCTCGGCATGGGTGAGGAGAAGTCCCAGGGCATGAGGACAAATGGATGGGTCAGGGCCTGTTAGCCGTCTACCTTGGATTTCACGCTCGGTGACGAGGAAGACTACGAATTGAAGATGCCCGAGACGCCACACGTCGGCCGCGCGTTTCTCCTCTACCGACGGCATGAGCGGGGCCACTAGAATCAACCTCTGGGGTTTCTTTTGTCGCCCCTTAAAGACGTTTGGACTCCACGGCAAATTTATTCCATTGGCTGAGTCCTTCGTAGAGACTGTAGAGTCCAGCCAAGACCAAGCTGTAGGGGAAAAATAGGAGGGCTAGACAGCCAAACCAACCCTTGCGACGTAGCCATCCTACGCCAATGACCGCGAGGTATGCGACGACGCCCCATAATAGGATCGAGGAAGGAACCGCGAGTCCTTTTAATAGGGTAATGCCACCAATGAGCGGGAGCCACTCGCGTGCGGCTCGGGAACGGTGTCTTTGTAATCCGAAACGGCGATAATGTTTGGCGCACAATGCCGTATAAAACCCAATGCAACGGGTACACAACACGGCGTTGCACCGCGTACACCGCCGTAATATGGGCTCTCCGTGCTGTGCGCAGCGCATCGGAGGGGGTGATGGGCGCGGGGGAGGTGGGGCCGGACGCGCCGGGGGGGGTGGGGTCACAGGGACTTGGCCCGAGAGAATCCTTTGATAAGCCTGGTTAATCTCTTTCATCGACTCCTCTTGGCGGCGAAACTTCTCGGGATCGCTTTGATATTGATCCGGATGATTGCGACGGACGGCCGCTAAGTAGGCTCGGCGGATAGCGTCTTTATCATGGGTGGGAGAGACACCGAGAACATCCCACGGACTTTGGTTTCCCGATGGCTCCATTGTGCATCACCCCTTTTTTTCTTAGTGAGATCACTGGCGTATGTATACTAAGCATACCCATTTATGATGCCTTATTTTGGTAATAGAGTGAAGAGGATATAGTCAATTCCCTCGTGGAATTGTACACTACGGGATAAAGTCAGGTTGTCATGGGAGCTGTGGATATTATGGCACAACCGCCAGGTGGCGGTAAGGATACCTTTCTTCCGGGGTTTCACCGAACGACTCAGATGTTGCGATGGCTCGGGATGTTAAAACCCTCACCTCGCGTAACGGGAGAAGTTTTGGTGCAAGAAGGGTTACAGCATCCGGTCGACGTACGGTGGGATGATGCGGGAGTACCGCATATTATGGCCCAGAGCATGGACGATGCCTTATTTGCCGAAGGGTTTTTACATGCCCGGGAAAGAGCGTTTCAAATGGACTTATCACGTCGGTTACCTGCCGGGGAGTTGGCGGAATTGCTTGGGGAAGCAGGGCTTCCTTATGACCGTTTCATGCGGCGCTTAGATCTCAAGAAGTGGGCGCGATTAGCCCCGACAACCTGGTCTGATGAGACAAAGACCCATGCCACATCGTATATCAATGGGGTCAACTTGGCTTTTACGCAAATCCGGCCCGCAGAACATCGGCTCCTTAAGGAGCCCCTAAGACCGTGGACACTGGAGGACACCAACCTCCTGGTGTATCAATTGGCATGGACCCTGAACTCGATTTGGACGGCCAAATGGGGTTATGAAGTCGCTAAAGAATGGGAAAATATCCGTGACTGGCTGTTTGGACCCTTGCCCAGTCCGGGCCTTACGATTATCCCGGGGACCGGGGATGCGGTGACTTGGGGGTCACGCGGAATTGGATCGAACAACTGGGTAGTGGATGGTACTCATACCAAGAGTGGCAAGCCGTTGCTCGCGAACGATCCGCACCTAGCCCCACAGTTGCCGTCGATATGGTACGAAATGTTTATCGAAGGCGGGAGCCTGCGGGTCTTTGGGGCGAGCCTGCCGGGCGCACCCGGAATCGTCATCGGGCAAAATCGAGACATTGCTTGGGGTGTGACCAATGTCGAACCTGACGTCCAAGATCTGTATCGCATCGAGATGGAGGCCGATGCGAAGAGTTACCGCTTAGACGGAGAATTGGTGGAGCTCGAGGTGCGCCAAGAAGTACTCAAGGTACGCGGTAAACCGGATGAGACGCTAATCTGTGAAACTTCTCACGCCGGTCCCATCATTCATACGGGCGAGGATGGACAGAAAATCGCATTGAACTGGACAGGGTTTCAAGCTCTCCCCGCTTTGCAATCAATTTTCGGAATTAATAAGGCCCACGATTGGGAAACCTTTGTGTTCGCACTGGCCGAGTGGTGGGTGCCGGCTCAAAACTTCGTCTATGCGGATCAGGGAGGACACATTGGCTATATTTGCGCGGGACGGATTCCGACGCGGGAGTCTGGACCCTGGTTTGGCGTGGCGGATGGTAATACGCGCGCGACCGAGTGGACCGGAGTCGTGGAGTGGACCGATATGCCGCGGAGCTTTGATCCCCCCGAGGGCTATGCAGTCAGTGCTAATAACCCGGTGGTGGGAATGGACGCTACACCATACATTGCCGGTCGGTATAGTCTCGGTCACCGAGCCCAGCGGATTACGACGCTCTTGCAAGAAACCACGCAACATGATGCGGAAAGTTTTGCTAAGATCCAACAAGATGTCTATTCTGAGCCGCTCCATCAGGTTAGCCAACGATTGCTAAAGATGGATGAGTTACCTCCAGCATGGCATGACATCTTGGTTGACTTCGATGGCCAAGCCATCGTTACGAGCCCGGCTCCGACGATCCTGTACTTATTTATGGTTGAAGCCTTACCCCAATCATTAAAAGACTTTATGAATCAACCATTCTTTAAGGCAATTACCCCTGGGATTCCGGGGAGCCATCCCTTTCCCGAGACCTTCTGGGATCTCTTAGGTGAGCGCATTGGACCTCTAATCCTCTCGTTATGGGACCAATTAGAGATCGGCGACGCCGTTAAGCGGGCCACCGACATTGGGCGTCGTTGGTTTGGGCCAGATCTCAAACGTTGGAGTTGGGGACATGCGCATCAAGCCATCCCATTTCACCCATTCTCTGCGGTGAAGATGCTGCGTCCAGTGTTTTCACGGCAA
>JAKADJ010000239.1 GCA_021820645.1 Bacillota bacterium | reverse complement strand
GGACATGTAGTGATGCGAACCACACCCACATCCATCCAGCAACAAAATCGGTTGTTTGTCGACACGGTAACAGCGGGGCTCCATGGGCAAGCCCTGGGTCCGGCCGTAAAGGCCATTAAAAACGCGATCGCGCAGATTCATACGCCACCCGGCTATCAGGTGGTGTACGGCGGACAGGTCAATCAGCAAAAAACGGCCTTCGGTCCCTTGTTTGAAGCGCTGGGTTTTTCGGTGGTGTTGGTTTATATGCTAATGACGGCCCTCTATGAATCCTTGGTCCTCCCTCTATCCATCATGTTAGCGGTGCCGCTCTCGAGTATCGGTGCCCTGACGGCCCTGACGCTAACCGGGCAAACGCTCAACATTTTTTCGATCGTCGGTCTGATTATGTTAATGGGCATTGTGACCAAAAATGCGATTCTCCTGGTAGATTACACCCAAACGCTGCGTAAACGGGGGTACGACCGCCGCACCGCGTTGTTGGAAGCTGGCCAGGTCCGACTGCGTCCCATTGTGATGACGACCCTCACGATGGTGATGGCCATGGCCCCCTTGGCCCTCAATCTGGGAGCCGGAGCGGCCGATCATCAACCGATGGCCATTGCTGTCATCGGAGGGTTGTTATCATCCACAGTGTTCACGCTGGGGGTGGTTCCCGTATTTTATACGCTCCTGGATGATTGGATGCCGTGGGCCATGAACCAAAGGGTTCCGCAAGACATCACACCGATTCCCACCGATCCGTCGGTAATACCATGAGCCCGAGAGCACTATCCCGGACCTGAACCGTACCAATCCCCCACATCCGACGTCTAGTAGGTCGGAGAGTTAACAAATTTCCCGGTTTGAGCCGTGGGGGAGTTTGTCAATTTAACATCCGCCAGCAAAAGTGTCCCGATTGGTATATCATGAATCTACGATCGTCTTATGACGCGATGTCGAGGAGGCCATGATGAGAGACTGGACGTTCTTAACAAACCATTCACAAGTCCTACTGTGTGTGGCCCGAAGCGCAGGTCATCATCTGACGGCACGTGAAATCGCGGGGATTGTACGGATTACGGAACGTGCCGTCCAACGGATTTTGGATGACCTCGAAGAGGCCGGATATATTAGCCGATTCCGTGATGGACGGGCTAATCGGTACGAAATTCACCCAGAACGCCCGATGCGTCATCCCGCGCAACACGGCATCGCGATCCGCGACCTTATCGAGCTACTCGCGATCCCACCAGCACAAAAAGACCCGTAGGCTTCAAATCTAGCCAATCCCGCGACTAAAGTGGCGCGGCTTCCCCGACTCCCAAAACATCCGGCGGGGGATCCGTGTTGGCTCCTCTGCTACCGGTGTTATTGATAAACCCCCTCTCCGCATCCCCCATCAAGCACGGCTTCGTGATGCCTTCTCAATCTCTGCGATCTTTCACCAAAAAGCGCTTGACATACGACACATTAGTCGTGTTATATTTATCGCGTAATATAGTTCTGGTTATAGTCACAGAAAATCGGCACCGGCGTGAATGGGAAACCCGCGCCTATACTTTACCGGAGGTACCGGATGCAGCAGACCAAGTCGTATCACGATCAGCGGGTTGCTCTAGCCACCAAGCACCACAAAGAAGAGGTGTTGGGCCCTCCCCTACAGACCATAGCCGGGGTCATCTTAAAGGTCCCTGATGGACTGGACACCGACTTGCTGGGCACTTTCAGCGGCGAAATCCCAAGGCCAGGCCCCGCTCGCGATGTGGCGGTGCAAAAAGCTCGATTAGGAATGGAAGCATTGGGCTTGCCCCTAGGTCTAGCCAGTGAAGGGAGCTTTGGACCCCATCCACAATGGATGGTTATTCCAGCGGACTTTGAGTTACTGGCATTTGTCGACGCCGACCAAGGGATTACCATTGTCGAGCAGGTACTGAGCACCGAGACCAACTATGCCCAGACGCGAGCTCAAAGTATATCTGAATTGTCAGAGTTTATGACACGCACCCAATTCCCCTCCCATGGTCTGGTCGTGCGTCCCGATGTGGGAGCACAGCCAGGAATTCTCTTCAAAGGCCTTATCGATCACCGCACCCTGGACAGTGCCGTTCGACACTGTGCGCAACAATCCGAAAACGGCTTAGCCTATATCGAAACCGATATGCGAGCTCACATGAACCCCAGCCGCAGATCTGTACTGCATAAAGCGGCCGCGGCACTCGCGCGGCGGCTGACTCGCTATTGTCCGGCGTGTCACGCGCCAGGATGGGGTGTGACCGGTGTAATCCAAGGTTTACCCTGTGTAGACTGTGGATGCGAGACGTCTTTAGTCCGGGCTGAGGTCCATGGTTGCAGTCGTTGCGACTACAGCCGGGAGATCGCACGGAGTGACGGCATGCAGAGAGCATCCCCCCAATTTTGCCCGTGGTGCAATCCATAACCGCGAATTGCATGTATTTAACAACACGACATGGAAAGGACGGGATTCGATGCCACTCGAACATGGTACGCACGACTTGCGCGCCTATAACCTCACCACGGCCCCCGGTATGTTGCGAGACATTCGCGTCCTCATTGTGGGTGCAATAGATTTTGCTTACGAACCCGTCGTAGAACAGGCGTTGGGCTGCACGGATCATGGACTGTGGTATCGTTGCGAAGGGGCATGGATCTGGGACCCGTACGGATCTTTGGTGCGCAGTGTCTTGATGACCGCGCATCGCTCCCAGTCTGTCCGAGACATTTACGTCGTGGCCCACCGCGACATGGTTCACCATCCGTCTTCGGTTTGTAGTCGCACTCGGCTCGGCCCCGGATTTTCTTCTGATGTGGTGCGCACCGTTCACTACTTACTCGAGTACGTGTACGCAGTGGATCCAGCCCAATGGATGGACTCCTCCAACAACAATCCAGAAGAAGCGGTCGCCCGCACGGTACGCCTGTTCCGTACCCATCCCTTAATACCTCATGGCATACGTGTGCAAGGGCTGCTACTCGATGTAGAGGATTCGCGACTACTTCGCGTAGAGATGTAAAAAATTTTAGGCGCTGAATGATGGAGGTGATGAGCCATGGATTGTGAAGTCTGTCAAGGACACGGCGAATGGATGTGCCTGCTATGCGCGCCTGATCAAGCCAATAATCCCAAGACCACGGAATGCCTAAGGTGCCGCGGCCACCAGTATGTGATCTGTTCAACGTGCGGGGGCAGTGGATGGATGGAAGAATAAGCCCCTGGACCCGAAGGAGAGGACTATCATGACAAAACCCATCGCAGTGACCGTCGCTGCAGGCGATGGCATTGGCCCCGAAATTATGACGGCCGTATTAACCATTCTGGAAGCTGCTGGTGCTAATCTGGCCATCGACATGGTGCGTGTAGGGGAACAAGTGTACTTGGCCGGGATGGACAATGGCTTGGATCCCCACGTATGGGAGTCTTTGCGCCATACCCGCGTGTTCCTCAAAGGCCCCATCACCACGCCGCAGGGCGGGGGTTACAAAAGTGTCAATGTCACCTTACGTAAAGCACTGGGCATGTACGCCAACGTTCGCCGCAGCGTTGCGTACCATCCTTTTATCTCGACGCGGCATCCTACCATGGATGTGGTCATCATTCGGGAAAACGAAGAAGATTTGTATGCGGGCATCGAACATCGGCAAACCGTACAAGTCTATCAGTGTCTCAAACTCATTACGCGTCCCGGTTCCGAAAAGATTATCCGGTATGCCTTCGAGTATGCCCGTGCTCACGGTCGGCATAAGGTCACGTGTTTGGTCAAAGACAACATCATGAAAATGACCGACGGGTTGTTTCATCAGGTGTTCGACGAGATTGCCGTTCACTACCCAGATATCGAAAACGAGATGTGGATCGTCGACATCGGAGCGGCCAAATTGGCCGATACCCCCGAAATCTTTGATGTACTAGTGATGCCTAACCTGTATGGGGATGTGCTCTCCGACGTGACCGCCCAAATTGCCGGATCGGTCGGGTTAGCCGGTTCCGCCAATATTGGGGACCAATGCGCCATGTTCGAGGCAATCCATGGCTCTGCGCCGCAAATCGCGGGACAGAATCGGGCCAACCCGTCAGGGTTGTTGCAGGCGTCCGTCATGATGTTGGCCCACATCGGACAGCCTGCCGTGGCGTCGCGAATCCATAATGCCTGGCTCAAAACGATCGAAGACGGGATCCATACGGATGACATTTTCACCGAATCGATCAGCCATCAACGCGTTAGTACCACGGAGTTTACCGCTGCAGTCCTCGCACGCATAGGACAGACACCGCAGGTCCTACACCCAGTGACGTACCATACGTTAGTAGCGCCAACTCTTCGAACGCCCTCAAAGGATCGCCGCCCGGTAACGAAGACGTTAGTCGGCGTGGACGTATTTTTAGATTGGGACAACGGTTCACCGAACGATTTAGAGCTCATTGTAAGCCGCGCTATGGTCGATCCACTTCGCTTGCGGGTAATTACCAACCGCGGTGTCAAAGTCTGGCCCGACGGGTTCCCGGAAACCTTTTGTACGGACCATTGGCGCTGTCGATTCCTTGCGGATGTAGACGATGCCGTGCGTCCGGGTCATATCACGCAATTGCTGGATCGCATCGCAGAGAACGGATTGGAAAGTATTAAGACGGAGAATCTTTACCTATTCGATGGCGTACCCGGATTTGCCGCCGTACATGGTTAAACATGGCAA
>JAKADJ010000238.1 GCA_021820645.1 Bacillota bacterium | reverse complement strand
GAATTTATCGGGAAACGGAGCTATAGCGTCTATCTCATTCATTGGTTTGTGCTCCGCGCTTTCGTGTTGCCGTGGGTGCCCGACGCAAATCAGGCGAGCATCTTCAGTTTTTTGGTACGGACTACGGCTGTTTTAGCCATCTCGATCGGTCTGGCACACTTGTCGTACCAGTATCTCGAACAGCCCGGGATTCGTTTGGGTAAGGTTTGGCTCCGTCGGCGTGGGTGGGATGCCGGCGGTAGTCCAGCCCAAGCCCCAGATAAATCGCTAGTACCGGCACCCATGCCAGACGCCGCCCGCCAAGCGCGGGGCTAAAAGATTACAGGGCTTGGTCCGAGATGATGTGCACCGCCACGGTACGGGTGCGTGGCCCGTCAAATTCACACAAGTAGACGCCTTGCCACGGTCCGAGGTACAGCGAACCGTTTCGGATGATGAGCGTCGTGGACGCTCCTATTAAACTTGCGAGAATATGGCTGTCCGAATTGCCCTCGCCATGACGAAATTGCAGATTATGGGCGGGCACCAACGAGGACAAATGGAGCAGGAAGTCATGAATCACATCGGGATCCCAATTCTCGTTGACAGTGATGGCCGCCGTGGTATGCGGAGAATATACGGTCATAATTCCCGACGTGATTCCGGTGGCCCGGAGAACCTCGCCCAGTGGTTCGGTGATGTCAATGAATTCCCTTCGCTGATGCGTACTCACGGCTAGTTCGGAAAACAAAAAAAGCGCCACCTTTCTAGTTGAGATGGTGATGCATCGCCGATGCCAAGCGGTCTCGCTTACGGCGTCGGGGTGTGGTCTTGGGACAACGCCTGACGTACGGCTTGGTGCAGCAAGTCCCGAGCCACGTGATAGGTATAATCCATATCCAGACGTTCGGTCCATTTATGGGCGTCTCGACCCCAGGGGCCTACGTTTAGTACCGGAACCTCAAATTGTTGCATCGCGGCCAGAGGGAGCTCATAACCTTTTTGCCAAAGTGGCAAGTTTTCCACCAGGATCCCGGTAGCCTCGGGAGCTATGGGGTGCGATCCACCAAAGCTTAAATCGGACAAGCCTCCGTAATATCGTTGCTCTTCCAAATGGATTTGATGGACAACCTCGGCATGCGCTTGAAGAGTCCGAACCACGGACTGAACCAACGGGTGGTCGCTTGAATTGACCGCGGGATAATACGGCGGAGCAAAAAAGAGCACAATCATGGGAGCCTCCGCTTTTTGCAGGCGCGCTATCTGATCCACCAGGGCGATACTCCGGTCTCTTTCATCGCCTGGGGTCCTGGACGCGGTTTCTCTTTCTAGAGAACGGATAAAGTCTTCCCCGTATTGGCGAATGGCATTGTGCCGTAATGCGTTATAGGTGGTGACCCCGATCTCAAGGGGTGCAGGGGACTTGCCCAAGGCTTGCATCTTGGTTTGATAGTCGTGGATAATTTCGTCCGCAGTGACTTGGGCCAGAGACAACAACTGGTCCACCACGCACGTCAGCGGCTGGTCCACAATCAACAAATTGGTGAGCGTCACCGCCCGATAGGGGGTTTGCACCGAGTAGGTTTCTTTGAGAGCCCGTTGATAAAGGTTTGTAGGGGGGGCAGATGACTCTGGGCTTCCCGACATTTTTGAGAAAGTCGGATTCCATTCGAGTGCACGCGTCAGTTGGGCGGCCATGTAATTGGCATTTAGCCCGGACAAAGGCTCGCCGACGTGCGTTTCTTGACCGTAGCAATAAAATCCGGGGAGTACTTTGCCGATCGAGCCGGTATACACATAGCGGGTGGGATCACCCGGAAATTTAGGAAAGATGGGCTCGGAATTCAATAATAAGGAGTAGCGGAGCTTATGGTGCTCTTGCCACGCAACCATAATGGCCAGCGCATCTTGCATTCCGACTGAATTGACTTCTTCGTCCGGGACGCTCAGTAGGATGAGGTTGGCGGGAAATTCCCCTGCCGCAGCTTCTGCTAACAAGGCCATATGCATGGCAAGCCCAGCTTTCATATCCATGATCCCACGACCAAACATCCAATCACCCGTAGACAGATCGTCGCGGACATCTGGAGGCAACTCTTGTGGATGAGTCGTGAGATACGCGGTGAGCATTTCTGGGTCAAAGGCTTGATGGGTTAGCGATCCGTAGTCTCGTACATCGACCACGTCGAAATGGCTGAGGAGGATGACCGTGTCTTGACCCCGGCTCGTGGGATGGTCCACCATGGCGAGCACGAATTCTCGATCGTCGCGGGTTTTGGATACTAAAAGATGATCCGGATGTTCCTGGAAATAAGGAAGAGCCGATAAGAGGGATGCCACAAATTGTGGGAACTCTCGTTCGCCCTCAGTTCCCGTAATGCTGGGACACCTCACTAACTGGATTAAAAGATCGCGCCATGCCTGCTTTTCAGACCATTGAGCCATGCGGAAGTGCCTCCTAAAATGTGGTGAGACCAGTGGTCCCGTGAGATCTTGTCCCCATCATATTCGATAATCCTCGCACCGTGGGACTGAAGTGGGCCCCTAGTTAGGGTATTCCCATTTGATGTGATTCGGTCAAGGGATACAGGAGCTTCCAACGTCTGGCTCAGAATTAGCAACCATCGCGTGCCCGCAACCTCTTCTAAGACCAGGCAAATCACATGGCACGAGCGGACCCGGTTACGGTGTCCGCTCGTCGCTCAGTGTCAGATTAAAGGCTTAAACGGTCCGCGTCGAGGGCGACCTGATTGGCTTCTTCCAGGGCTTCCGTGGGTCGTCCCGAAGCCACCGCCCAATAATAGAAAGGAATCGCGACGATGGCCACCACGATTTCATCCAAAGGGGCTGGGATCACCTTAGTGCCGCCAAAAGTACCGAGTTTGGCCCAGAGAACCATGAAGGCCATATAGACCACGAGCCATGCCCCGCCTTGGACATCGGCCCAGGAGTGATTTGGGTCCCGGAAAAAATACACGGCATAGACAATCAGGCCCACCAGGCTCATCAGACCGAGATCACCATCTACGGGCCAGCCGGTCCAAAAGAAGATTAAGGAGCCAACGATGAAACCGATGGGGCCGAGCCATGAGAGTCCACCCATCCGATAATGGCGTTTCATGTGACTTCCGGTGCGTCGAAGTACCATGGCACTCACAGGCCCCATCATATAGGTGAGAATGGTGGCACTCGATAATACGCCGACCAGTTTTTGCCAACTGGGGAACGGTAGCAAGAAGGCAACGCCGGCAAGAAACGAGATTATGATGGATGTGCTCGGAGTCCCGCGTAGGCCAACGTTTTGAAGCCTTTTTGGAAAGTATCCGTTCTTGGAGAATGCCAAGACACCGCGCGGGGTTCCCGCGGCGTAGACCAGACCCGTGCCAAATGGGGAGATAATTGCATCACCGTAAAGAATGATCGCGACCCAACTGAGATTCATGGCCAGCGCCAAATTGGCGTAGGGAGACGCATAGTTTACGGCCGACCAACCCTTGGCGAGAGCGTGGGCCGGGACTCCACCGATAAAGACCAACTGTAAGAATAGATACAGGATCCCGACACCAATCATGGCGATAATGAAGGCCAAGGGGATATCTCTTTGGGGATTCCTGGCTTCTCCGGCCAAATCCATCATGGGACGAAATCCTGTATAGGCAAAGATGATCCCGCCTAAGGAGATTGCCGAGAATACGCCGCCCCAGCCATAGGGCATGAAGCCTCCGAATTTGCTGAAGTTGGCGGGATGAAAGCCCACGATGAGGAATGCCACAATGGTTAAGACAGGAGCCGCGAATTTAATAAAAGTAAGCGGTGTGTTGATGCGTGCATAGAGTTTGACGCCGAGATAGTTAATTACAAAGAAAAATGCCACGAGAATAACCGCCACCCCAAACCCGGCTGCCGTGAGGGATCCTTGAGAGGCGTTATAGAGGCCATGCACGTAGCTCGAAGAATATTGCAACACAGCTTCGGCCTCAATGGGTGGGACTCCGGCCCACGCAATCATCGCGGCCCATCCGATAATAAAGCTCACAAAGCGTCCGTGCGTATACCGAGGATACCGTATAATACCGCCTGCTTCGGGTAACATGCCGGCCAGTTCGGCGAAAGATAGACCAAGAATGATGACGGCTATGCCCCCAATAACCCAGGACAGCATAGCGGCTGGGCCGGCTATTCCGGAAGCGGTCATGGAGGCGAATAACCAGCCAGACCCTACTAGACCACCCACGGCGGTCATCAGAAGATCTACTAAAGATAATTCTCTTTTAAGTCCGGGATTCGGGTTGTGTTGGTCAGAGTTAGTTTGGATCAATAGAGAGCCCTCCCTAACATGCTATTTTTGAACGGATGATTGCGTGCCGACACGATTAGCCATGGCTCGTTATTGGTTCGGGACAGGGCCTAGAAGCCACCGGCCGTTCCCTCTTGGTTCAGCTTGTGAAGATTTTGGTGACGACACCCGGAGAAGCCTGCTGTATGGTTGGGCCATGTGGCGGATTTCCCGCAGATGATACGGTATTGAATACGACATGGGGACAACCAATTCCTGCTACCGTAGAAATATTTAAAAAATTCGGCGTGTAAAAGATGGGGCATTCGAAGATAGAGAGTTTGGAGAAATCAGCACGTAGCGTTGCCAAGCAATTTCGTGACCAGCATAGGTTTATTAAGTCGCCATATCTAAGAGATGACCGATGTCAACATCGGG
>JAKADJ010000237.1 GCA_021820645.1 Bacillota bacterium | reverse complement strand
GTGGTTGGATTGAAGACACAGGCGATGGATGCAATGGTGGGGCAAGTGGCCCCAGAATTTACGCTACCCGGGACCGACGGCCCGGTAAGCCTGCAGAACTTACGGGGTCGCGTGGTGGTTTTATACTTCTACCCTCGGGATAACACGCCGGGTTGTACCACGGAAGCCTGCGATTTTCGAGACGATATTCGGGAGTTTCGGGATTTAAACGCGGAAGTCATCGGGATCAGTACGGATACGTTGGCCAGTCATCAGAAATTTGTGGCTAAGTACCAACTACCGTTTCCTCTGCTCAGCGATGAAGGGGGAACCGTGTCAGCGCAGTACGGGGCCTACAAAGAAAAAAACCTCTATGGCAAGGTGTCGATGGGAATCGAACGGTCCACCTTTGTGATTGACCGGACGGGCACCATCCGTCACGTGTTCCGCAAAGTAAAGGTGGCGGGTCATGTGGAACAGTTGATCCCCCTGGTGGGCGAATTACAAGCATGAGGCGTCCCGTAGTACGACCCATTCTGGCTCGGTTGGATCAGTTGTACCCCAACCCGACCACCGAGCTCGTGCACGAGACGCCCTGGCAAGTCTTGGTTGCGACGATGCTGTCGGCACAATGTACCGACAAGCGGGTCAACCTCATTACGCCCCGCATCTTTGCCAAATACCCCGATGCCCTTTCGCTGGCGTCGGTATCGGTGGACGAGATCGAGGACCTCATTCGCGACTGTGGACTTTTTCATACCAAAGCCAAGAATCTCTCGCTAACGGCGCAAATGGTCACGTCGGAGTGGGGAGGGCGGGTCCCCCCTGATCGGGACGCGTTGATGAGGTTACCCGGGGTCGGGCGCAAGACAGCGAACGTGGTGCTGTCGAACGCCTATGGGGTCGATGCCATTGCCGTCGACACCCATGTGTTTCGTCTAGCCCATCGACTGGGATGGAGCTCGGCCAAAACGGCAGAGGCCACGGAAGCGGACTTGATGCGCATCCTACCCAAAAAGTACTGGTCTCGGGCGCACCACTGGCTCATTCTTCATGGACGCCGCGTCTGCAAAGCGACTCGGCCCAGCTGCGAGACCTGTGTAGTAAACCCATGGTGTCCAAAAGTCGACGTGGCGGTCAGCCCCTTAAGGGCAAAAGTCCGGGAGGTGCAACTACCATGATGGTAGCCCTAGTTAAAGATTTGTTTTTCGCCGCACGGGTCGAGGCCATCGGTAAGGGCTCGGATACCAAGGTCCATGTTGTCACCAATGTTTCGGAGTTGGAACAAATCGTCCGAGAAGAGGCACCATCGCATGTCCTGTTAGATCTCCAGATGGTGGATAGCGCGGTGCTCCTAATAGTCCGCGACGTGCCACACGTGGCGGGATTTGGCCCGCATGTGCAGCGAGAACATTTTCTATCTGCCCGTCAACGAGGGATCCGTACCTTGTGGGCTAATTCTGCCTTGGGGGATCGGATGCCGGCATGGCTACAGACCCCCTAATGACTAAAAGAGCGACGACATCGCCACGGATGGTTTGTTGAAGCGAGAAAGTTTTCGGCACAGTGGCGTAGGATTGTGGTGGAGGCTGATCGCGTGAAAGTCGCACTGGTGTTAAGCGGTGGGGGGATCTGGGCTACCGGGGGTATTGGGGTGCTCCGGGCATTGGAGGACCTGGGCTATACCCCGGATTTTGCGGTAGGAACCTCATCTGGGGCCATCATCGCGAGTCTTTGGGCGATTGGCGTCCCGGTTAATGAAATGTCTAGTCTGGCACTAAGTTTGAGCCGCCGTGACGTGCCGATCAGCTGGCGAAATATTGGAGGCCAACTTTTAGGCCATCGGCGGCTCCCTGAGGCGCTTTTGGATGGTGCGCCACTGTGGAACAAGTTGAGCCGGTGGCTTCATAATCGGAGCATCCGGGAGGTCGTTCACCCGTTATATGTGGTGGCGACTTCCCTGACCGAACGTCAAACTGTGGTGTTTGGATCGGAGCCAATACAGCACGGAACGGAATTTATTGTCGGCGGATCTGAGATTGACTTATTAACCGCGGTGCGGGCCTCCTCGGCAGTGCCGGGATTTTTTTCGCCGATTCTGTGGCAACAGCATGTCCTCGTGGATGGCGGGGTGGGAGATGACTATCCATTGGATGTCGCAGAGGTGGCGGGAGCGGATCGTGCGCTGGGGCTCTGGATTGACGAACCCGCTCGATGGCAAATCCCTTCACCTCGGCCGCATGCCTTCGATGTACTGGTCGAGAGTATGGCCGTGATGATCCGTGAAATCACCATCTTACGCCAAAGGGCGCTTTCCATGTCGCATGTGGATCTACGACTCGAGCTATCGGGGCACACCGTGTTTGAGCGGATCCCAGCCATTATGGAAATGGCTTACGAGGCCGCGATGAAAAAACGTGACCACATCGACCGGTTATTCTCCACGACCTCATGAAGTGGGTGCGGAGGACGGGTTGCTCTGTGACGCTGAAGTGGAGCCCGAGCTCGTACTGGGCGAAGCAACGGCATTGGGAGAGGACGACGAAGTCGTGGTCCCGGACGAGGGAGGGGTGGTCGACGTCGAACTCGGAGAAGTTACCTCTGTGGCGAGAAAGCTCGGAAGACCGGTGAACCAATACCATCCGATGGGAATATAAAAGGTGTTTCCGTTAGCGTGTGCCTCATAAGTTAGAGCCAGGAGCGTATGGTTTTGATCGTGGAGCCGTATTTTGGGCGTATTGATGGTGCCCACCGTGGTGGCCCCTTCTAAATTAATGGGCAATCGGGCCAATGCCCCAGTCTGTGTATCCAAAGCTGAATAGCTTCCTAGAGTAATCTCTTTTTGCACCGTCTGCATCTCAGGATACGGGAGCGCCACCGAGTTTCCATAGACATCGTAGGTGAGATGCATCGACCCGACTTGGGTGGCAATTTGGGTTGGCACCCAAGTCCCGTTCCGATTGCTAAACGCAATGGATTGCCAGCGGGTTGGATCTAAAGCACTTAAGATGGCGGTGTGAGTCGTGGGCTCGGTCACCATGACATCATTCGGGGTGATAGCGGTCAACAGCATGCTATTGACTTCTTTGACCAGCGTGTCCAAAAAACTGGATCCCGAAATATTGGCATTGGATGGTTGCGCGTTGCCGTTGGGAGTAATGGTGGTGCGTAAAATCCCGGGAGGAATCCCTTCCACATTGGAAGCATTGGTCTGAAAGCCACGCGGAGAGCCGGTAAGGACCCGGATTGCGCCCGTTACCAGGTTAAAGCTGTACCAGATCGGCGATTGATTGGCAGGCCAGGACTCTACAATGACGGAGTTACTGCGGAATGCGGCGATGGTGAGAGGAGATCCGAAGATTTTGGCCGCAATCGGGGTCCCGTTGCTGGCTACGGCCAAAGCGAGCACCGGGGCCGTGGTGCCTTTATACACCTGCACGGTAAATGGTTGCCCCTCAATGGTTCCCGAAATGGATTGAGTCAAGGAAAAGTTATTAGTGCTATAGAATTCGACCGGGTTTGCGGAAATCGGGAAGTTGCGAGGAAGAACCACCGGTGTGAGAGCCGGGTTAGTGTCGGCCACGCCCTGGCCATTAAATGAAGCCAAAGTTTGAGGCAGTGAGCTGGTTGTGACCACCTGGGGTTGGGACAATGGAGCCGCCGTGGATCGGGGGGATTGTTGGACAAGATCTTTGGTGGCTTTTTTTGTCGGCTTGGTCGGAGCTGGCGCAACACTGGCCGGGTACGTCTTCGAATGAATAAGGTGCGGGGCGACAACGGCGCCCATGCCCCCAATGAAGCCCGCCGTGCCGAGACCCCAGATCAACGATGTCCATTTCATGAAAAATCTTATGCCTCCTCTTAAGCGGGTTCCGAAACTTTTCGCCATAGTAAAACGACCGCTCAATGAACAAGGTTACATCGCGCCCAAAAAAATTTGAGATATTTGCGATCTACGGTTGGATGGTCTTCTGCTTCATCTCGACGGATTTGGCCTGTTTGGTGCAAGACCTGGTAGATTGGGCCTTCGGAATAATCCGCTGTATTGGGCATCCCGGGGTTAGGGTCCTTAATGCACATCCGGGCCGGATGGCCGGCCCGTGTCGTGAAGTAATGAGGCTCTATGAACTCCCTCCACCTAACCTTATCCGATTGTCCACGAAAAAAACCGCGGGGACTTAGGTGGTGGCTTCCGGGATCGCTTCCGGTGGTTCAGGCTCATCGATTCTTGCACCGGAGGCCGTGGGCCTCCCGCGTCTTGTGGGGTCTCCCCATGCGTGACTTCGGATCGGTCCGGCTCTAGTTCTCGAACAATCCGCATCGGATTCTGTATATCTTTTCGGCTTCAGCCACATCTCAGGTGCAATTTAGTTGATCTTGAGCCGAGTGGGCTATCTTGGGAGAGCTAAAACTTATCGATTGAGGAAAGTGAGGGTACCCTGTGGCGTTACCAACCACACCACCATTGCGCCGGCCGCTACGACTTCGACGCGTGATTCTACTCGCATCGGGTACTACGTTGGTGCTCGCCGCCGTCACGGTGGCTGCAGTAAAAATGTCGACTCCGGCCGCGCCCGCAAAGTATCTCACCGCAGCAGTGACCCGCGGCAGTGCATCGCTCGCGGATTCCGCGACGGGACAAGTCACCGCGGCAGAAACCAATACCGTAGTGTTGCCTCAGAATGCACAAATTACGCAACTCAATGTTAGTCTGGG
>JAKADJ010000236.1 GCA_021820645.1 Bacillota bacterium | reverse complement strand
CGTAAAAGACGTTCTGGGACTCCCCTATCACGAATCCCCCATGGTCGAAGCCATTTATTGCTGGCCCGAAGTAGCCCGGGTCGGTGCCCGGCGGGGATATCGAACATTTCGTAGTCAACTAACCCCACAACCCCCTCCCATGCTGTTTCATCCTACGCTGGACGGGGTAGAAGCAGGTGAACTACGCATCTACACAGACGAGAAGAACATCGTCGTGGGAGGAGAAGCCGTGGCCTTGCACGCCACGGAACTTATGAATCTTGTGGCGGTGGCTATCGCGTCAAGGACGTCCCTGTTAGACCTCATGCACATCAGTTTTGCCACCCCAAGTGCCGCCGAATGGTTTCGCTACTTGTCCCCTGCCCCCGATGGCGCCTCGTAATAGGGCGATGAGTGGTACGGATCGACCAGTTCTCTATACTTGTCCATGATCTGCTTTAGGTCCTGCCAAGTTTCACGTTTCCACCCAGGATTTCGCAGGAGCGCGGCGGGGTGATAAATGGGTATCCACCATTGCCCGTCGCGTTCTATCCATTGGCCACGCATTTTGCTAATCCGCGCGGAAGAATCGATTAGGGTTTGTACGGCGGTTCCGCCCAACAGGACGACAATTGCGGGGTTGAGCAGTTGTAGTTGGGCCGATAAGTTGGGCAGGCATGCCATTCGCTCTTGATCCGTAGGTGCCCGGTTGCCTGGAGGACGGCACTTGACGATATTTAGAATGTAGACGTCTTTGGTACGACTAAACCCCATCGCCTCTAACATCTTATCTAATAATTTTCCGGCACGTCCGACAAAGGGCCGTAAAAGACGGTCCTCCTCAGCTCCCGGGCCCTCACCGATAAACACCACATGCGCACCGGGACTACCTTCTCCAAAAACCACCCCGTGTGCCCCGTCGCGCAGACCACACCTGTGGCATCCTTCAATAATGGGTCGAATCTGATCGATATGGTCATAGCCAGTGATGTTTAAAGCGTCCACGGATTTTTCTCCTATGTTTGATATTGGGGTTCCTTTATCACGGAAACCGCTCGCGGTGAGTTGCACCGGCCGTTGATCCATGGCATTCTTGGTGATGAAGCCGGGTCCTACCGCCGGGTTCCTGCGTATATCCGCAGCTCGCTACCAACGGGGCCTGGTCTCGCACCATCGCTTCCCAATAGTCGTCGTCTGGTGCGCATACCGGATCAAAAGATTGTCCATCAGGATCTGAAGGCTCACAACGGGCAATGGCGAGCTGGCGTCCAAACCCGCTAGGAGTTCATCAACTGAAGACACGTGTTATCCCCCCATCGTGTCTGTTTTCATTGTACCGTTGCGATGCGAGTATGCACCCAATCCTATTGCACTTTTCGATCCGCTACTCGACAAATCCTATATATACCATCAATCACGACTGGTGCCGTCCTTCGCCGTTCCAACAATTGGGCACCTGGTTATGACGGTCCCGGCCGGGCGTCGTCCCATTCAATCGTTTGAGATCACGGTGAATACGATAACGCTAATGACTGGCGAGAACGTTTTGCTGACCCTCACGGCAGGTGATGGAAACGTTTTCGAGTCCGGTACTGAGGTAGGACTGCATTCATTGGGTGTCTATGACGACCTTGGCCAATGGGTTCGTCCACCATTCGATGCCGATCGTGGCAAATTACAGGTGAGAACGGCCTCCCATCCCCACCTGTTCCTCTCCCCTTACCCTTCGATTAACAAAGTTTCTGGGTCTTCCAAAAGCCGTTTGATATGGACCAAAAAGCGCACCGCCTCACTGCCGTCTACGATTCGGTGGTCATAGGATACGGCCAAGTACATCATGGGACGTATCACAACTTGTCCATCGATCGCCACCGGACGTTGCTCAATTTTGTGCATGCCCAAAATTCCCACCTGCGGGGTGTTTAGAATGGGCGTTGAGAGCAATGAGCCAAACACTCCACCATTAGTTATGGTAAATGTCCCACCACGGAGATCATCCAGAGACAAGGTATTGGTGCGGGCTCGTTGTGCTAAATGGCTGATGGCCTCTTCAATTTGAGCAAAACTCATGCGATCTGCGTGGCGCAACACGGGGACTACAAGCCCTCCATCGGTCGAAACCGCAATTCCAATATCAAAATACTTCTTTAGAAGCATATCGGTGTCTTCAATCTCAGCATTAAGCTGAGGGATCAGTTTCAGAGCCGAAATGACAGCCTTGGTGAAAAAGGACATAAAACCCAAGTTCACGCCAAACTGTTTGTGAAAGGATTCGCGTCGCCTTGACCTGAGATCCATGATGGCGCTCATATCGACTTCGTTAAATGTGGTAAGCATAGCCGCCGTGTGTTGGGCTTGCACCAACCGTCGCGCAATCGTCTGTCGACGAGAAGACATCGGGATGCGCTCCTCCTCGCGATCACTTCCTGACAGTGGAGACTGAGGCTTTGGGCCATTAGCTTCCGGGATGGGGGGCACGGGCGCTTGATCTGGCGGGTTGATGTCAACTTGGGCACGGGACGTGACGTCTTGGTGCATGATGCGTCCTTTGGGCCCACTTCCTTGGACGTTGTCCATCGCCACGCCTTGTTCACGTGCCAGGCGGCGTACGTCTGGGGTGGCGCGGAACCCGCCATCTTTTGGCGCGAGCTCAGGCTCAGGGCTTAGCCCAGCTTCCGGCTGTGCCACTGGCACTGTCGCTTCGGCATTGGCATCAATGGTTGCAAGGACCGTCCCCACGGCCACGGTCGCACCTTCTTCGCCATGGATAGCGGTAATCACGCCGGACTCTTCGCTGGCTACTTCAAGATTCACCTTATCTGTTTCCAATTCAACAACTGGTTCACCGACCTGTACCGATTCTCCAACCTTTTTTAGCCACCGTCCAACGGTGGCTTCGATGACGGACTCTCCTAATTCGGGAACTGTTAATTCAAACACTATCGGGACCCTCCCTGAGTGGACATGATTGGTTGGAAAATTGCTTCATGAACGATGCGGGACTGCTCTTCGGCATGAAACTCGGCCTTGCCTTCGGCAGTAGCTGCTCGATTGGGCCGACCAACGTAGCGTAGGGGGACGGAATCGTCCATGACGGCGCGCAAATATGGTTCAATATAACGCCATGGGCCCATGTTGCGAGGTTCTTCTTGCAACCAAATGACTTCTTCTATATGACGGTAGCGTGCGCCAAGAAGGTCCTCGACCAAGCGGTGAGGAAACGGATAGAGCTGTTCGATACGGATCACGGCCACATCGTGGTCTCCCGCTTTCTTTTGGGCTTGTAGCGCCTCTAGACCGATCTTTCCGGAACAAAACACCAAGCGTTTTTCTTTGCCAGTGGAGGCCGGATCATCCATCACCGATTGAAAGTGGCCATCGGTTAGTTGCTCTAGGCTTGACCCTGCAAGGGGGCTACGCAGAAGACTTTTAGGAGTCATAACCACTAGCGGACGCGGGTCGTGGCGCAGAAGAGCAGTTTGCTGGCGTAGCAAATGAAAATATTGGGCGGCGCTGGTACAGTTGACAATACGCAAGTTGTCGTCCCCAGCCAGTTGCAAAAATCGCTCGACGCGGGCACTCGAATGTTCAGGCCCTTGCCCTTCGTATCCGTGAGGTAACAACAGGACAAGACCCGTATGCTCTTTCCATTTGGCCCGACTAGCCGCAATAAATTGATCAATTAGGACTTGGCCGGCGTTAGCAAAGTCGCCAAATTGGGCTTCCCAAATGACCAGGGCCTCGGGTGCCTCGACGCTATAGCCGTATTCAAATCCTAAAACTCCAGCCTCCGACAAGGGACTGTTGAACACCTCGAATCCCGCCTTAGACTCAGGAAAGTGGTCAAGGGGCGTGTACGTCATCCCCGTGTGAATATCGTGCAGAACTAAATGCCGCTGACTAAAGGTCCCACGTTCGACATCTTGACCAGACAGTCGAATGGGAGTTCCTTCGGCCAAGATGGAGGCCAGGGCTAAAATCTCCGCATGCGCCCAATCAATGGCCCCAACTTGATCGAGCAGTGCCTGGCGTTTTTGTAACTGACGTTCGAGCTTGGGATGCACCACGAATCCCTCCGGCCGTTTAAGAAGGGAGGCGTTTAACGTACGTAGGGTATTTTGGTCAACTTGAGTCGGGTCATCAAGCCCCTCCCATCCATCAATCCACCGTGGATCGGGTTCGTCCGGTACCGGGTGATCTTTTAAGGCGTCCTTGGCATGTTGGAGGCGCTGTTGGACTTCGGCTTGCATATCTTTTTCGTCAGAGCTCGTGAGGACGCCATCCTTTTGCAGAGTCTGGCTATAAGAGGCCCTTACCGTAGGATGTTGGGTGATTTTCTCATAGAGTAAGGGTTGGGTATACGCCGGCTCATCGCCTTCGTTATGTCCCCATCGTCTATAGCCCACCAAATCTATTAAAAAGTCCTTGTGGAACTGTTGGCGATACGCATGGGCCAAGCGCATGACCGCAAGGCATGCCTCAGGATCATCAGCACTTACGTGAACAACGGGAATCTCAAATCCTTTGGCCAAGTCGCTCGCATAGAGGGTTGACCGACCAGCTTGCGGCTCTGTCGTGAACCCCACGCCATTGTTGACGATAACGTGAACTGTGCCGCCGGTATGATAACCCGCGAGCCGTGACAAATTGAGCGTTTCGGCCACGACGCCTTCTCCTGGGAAGGATGCATCGCCATGAATCAGAACGGCTAGGGCCCAGTCGGGATTTTGACTCGGGTGTCCCGCTCGCAATAAATCTT
>JAKADJ010000235.1 GCA_021820645.1 Bacillota bacterium | reverse complement strand
ACATCCGCTGAGCCAGGAGGAGCGACAACCCGATTACGGCGGTCAATAATGCCGGGGCATCGCTATCAGGATTCCACACCAGTAAAATCTTGTTATTGCCCACAATGCGGGCGCCCCCCTGTTCCATGTGCACGGCGGGTCCGCTCGGTTCTTTAAAAGCCATGATGCCTAGTTTGGCCCGCCGCCCGACGATGGCCGAATCCAGTTGCTCCAGCTTTGATGTTTTTGAATCCTTGCATTCGATGGTGACCAATGTCTGCCCATCAAAGTCAATGACAATATCACCATCCTTGGTACCATTCACCCCTTTTTCATCGGCGACTCGACGAACCAACATGGAAGAGGGCAGGGCGTAGTCCTGAATGGCTTCAAGAAGTTCCACTTCGTAGTCCATTCCTTTACTGTGGCCACGCCGCCGCTCTTGCTTCAACCGTTCTTGACCGGCCAAGGCGGTTTCGAGCTTCCCTACCGCCTGCGCCACCGCATCCAGCTTCGGATTAATGTTTGTCTGGGCTAAATTCTGTATGTAAGTCCGCAAGCGTTCTTCCAATTGAGCCCCAATACTCTCGGTGTTTCTGGGATCCAAGGCCTGCACAAGATCATGGCGGGTTTGCACCAAGCCTTGCCGCATTTCCTCAAAGGTCTGGCTCATTGTCACCCGCAGTTTGCTATTATCACCGGTCACATTCTGACTCAGTAGTTGATCCAACCCCTGATTCGCCGCCTTAAGTTTGGCTTCCATTTCAACCATGGAGGTCTGCATACGTGCCGCTAAGTGATCCAGCGTCGCTTCGGTCGTATGCTTCAAAGATTCGTTGAGTTCCCGAATCTGATTGTTGAGTTTTAGGGCCATGCCAAGACGGACGATATCAATAAATTCCCGCGCCCGTTCATCAGGAGAAATTTCGCCAAGCCACGATGCGAGTCTCCCCTCATCAATCACTAGCTCCGAAATCATTACGCGCGTCCCGGCTACCAAAATGGGTTCCGCGGATTGGCGAGGATCCCGCTGTACGCTCATGACCACTCCTCCTTTCTTTGCTATGATAGCCAATTCCTTATCAAAAGCCTTCATACCCGCAAAAAGAGGGAGGTTTTGAAAATCCCTTTCTTTCCGCCTAGGAAATGATACACTGGCGGCAACTTTACCTCGATAAAGAAGTGATGACCATGGTGCCATGCCGAACCCCTCTGTGGTTCAAGCGCTTTGGTGTGGAGTAATCCGTTCAATCGCGCATCGACGCCGTTGACTAGCACCTTTCGCCGATATGTGGAAGAGAATACCACAGGGTATTTGCCGTCAAACGCAATAGGATCATGACTATCCCCCAGACGGCGCATGCGACTAAGAGATAGGATAATGCCACAAATGGATCGATGGTGCAAAGCATCTACTGGGGCACGTCGTAGAAAGACCGGTGAGCCCGGCGGCGGTGGCCGCATCCAATCGAGCCAGCTCTCCGAATGTAGTGGCCATTAAAGAATCTGGGAGTCTTGTAGCCTTCACCAATCGCGCACGCAATCCCGAAAGGTCTCCGTGTGGGGGGCGATGACGCGCTCTTCTATCCCAGTCTTTTGTTAGGTGCTGCTAGAGTGGTGACTGTGGCCGGCCACGTGGTAGGGCCTCAAATGAAAATGCTGGCCATGGCCGTCAACGAAGGGACCCTAAGCGATGCCGATGGGTGGGGAAAAACCCTAGCCCCTATCTTTCGTCCTCGCTTTTGCTGGTCCAATCCCCCCATCAAATGGGCCCTAGACCGCTTGGACTTTGATGCCGGCCGTTGCGCCTGCCGCGCGTCTACCCGGAAGCTCCGAGGCCTTGGAACGCCTTCACTCCGGCCTGCACCAAAGCACCGACGTGGTGACCGCTATCGCCAATTAATCGTGGAGGGCTAGGCATCAATCGCTTTTGGCGTGACCCGCTGTTTTTCCGAAGGTCGCGCTAAACGTCGCCGATAGGTTAAAAGGGTCGCTAGTCCATTGCCGGCCAAGAGACCCAGGGAACAAATCCCGAGCCACGATATTGTCCGTCGTGGTACTGGCCCTGATGGGTTTTCCGGGACACATGATGGGGCCTCGATGCCTTCGGCGATGAAACATTTGCTGACGAACCGGTGGATGCGTGGGCCGTCGTCGCTGCTGCCGAAGGCTCGGTGACCACGTATCCGGTCGCATAAATGGCGCACTGGGGAGTATTGATCCCGCAACTCGTGCCGGGTTACATCGACTGATCGGTCGGCTCAAACACGCTTTCACCAGAATCATCCTCAATTTCGCGGTGTTCGGCTGATAGCGTTTTTCGGGATGCCACCCCCCAGTAATAGAACCCCAGCGAGAGAAGTGCCACTAGAACCTGGTCCCACGGCGCGGGGATCAAGTTGGCACCCCCAAAACGAGACGGGGCCGCGTAGGCTAAAACGAACGTGCAAGCGAAGTAGAACCACAATCCGGACTGAATCTCCGACCTCGAGCGCTCCAATTGGCGAATGCCGTGAATGAAGTAAATGACGGCGTCTAGGACCAAAAGGCCGAGCATCCAGCGATTAATATCCCATCCCGTCCAGTAGAAGGTAGGAGGGATACCGAAACGGTTCAATCGCTTCAATGCGGGCCAGAAATATCCGTTCTTGGCATACCAGTTTTGTCAACCCATGCGCCGACTGGGGATAGCCACCGGCCGTCTGGTGCACATTACGTAAAAAATACGGTGAGGGCAGGTACACATGGCAAAAGGGCTTAAATTAGAGACACATAGCATTGACTTTATTCCGCTGGACGCCCGTCATGGGAAGGCATCCGACTTGTTTTTCCTGTGGTTTGGTGCCAATGCTCAAATGGCCGTCGTGACCACGGGAATTCTCACGATCTATCCGCACTTTGCCTTTTTTTGGGCAGCCATGGGCATTGTAGTGGGATCATTACTGGGATCCATTTTCATGGCCTATCACTCGGCTCAGGGGCCCCATTTAGGCATCCCCCAGATGATTCAAAGCCGGGCTCAATTTGGCTACTATGGGGCGGTGGTGCCCCTCCTCATGGTAGTGGCCATGTATTTCGGTTTTTACGCGGCAGGTGCCGTAATTGGGGCCGATGCCCTCTCTATCCTCTTCCACGTCCCGGTACACATCGGAATCCTCATCTCGGGCATTGCTGACCTCCTGCTGGTGCTCGGCGGTTACACCTTCATTCATCGCTTTAACCGCAGCATGTCCTATTTCTTTACGGCGGTCTTTCTGGTGGTGACAGGTTTGCTCATTTGGGGTCCGGGACTAGGTCGTGGGCTCCATCATGCAGCCGTTCACGGTAGCTTCATGATGGGCCCCTTTTTACTCTCCATATCGTTGGCGGTGATTAACACCTTAGGATATGCCCCATACGTAGCCGACTACTCGCGCTACTTGCCGGCCAAGACCACCATCGCAGCGACTTTTTGGTATTCCTATATCGGCGTGGTGATTTCGAACATCTGGATGATGTTGTTAGGCGCTTTGGTGCAGGCGGAATCGCCCCATGCCGATCCAGTCCGCGGATTCTACCATTTGGGCTTGCATGTCTCCCCCGTCATGGCCCTCGCCGTGTTATTGGCCGCTTGGCTCGGAATCATCAGCATCAACGCCTTGAACGTGTATGGAGCGTTCATGTCCACCTTAACAATCGTGAGCACCTTCTATCGCCGGTGGAAGGCTACCTTAGCCCTTCGCGTTGAATTTATCGTACCCATCGCCGCCGTCGCGACCTATCTGTCCTTCTTCGACAAAAGTGCCCTCTTGGCAAGTTTTGAAACCTTCCTCACCCTGCTTATTGACTTTCTTGTGCCGTGGACGGCCATCAATCTGACGGACTATTACCTGGTGCGTCATGGCCAATATGATATCGATGACATCTTTCGTCCGCGAGGTCGGTACGGCCGCATCAACGTCGGCGCCTTCGCAGCCTATATTATCGGGTTTGTCGTGGAGATCCCGTTTATGAACAACACCTATTTCGAAGGTCCCGTGGCCCGTTGGCTCCATAATGGGGATATTTCCTGGATGGTAGGAATCATCATCGCTGGCTTGATCTACTGGGCGTTCGCCCGCTCCCAGGCCAGCCACCCTGCCCCAAGTCGGGGCTCCCGTGACGATCGGGAACACGGGGAGCGGCCTACGAGGGGGCGTAGACGGCAACGTGCGTAAGCCTAAGGAATTCGCGTCACATAGTCAGGGCCGATTTCGCGGATGGATTGATGTCCTGAGAGCGCCAATTGCAAATCGAGCTCCGCCTTGAACTGCGTGGCCAATTCCCACACGGCCTCTTCGCCACCCACCGCCAGCGCATACGCATAGGGGCGCCCAATTAACACCGCATCGGCTCCCATGGCCACCGCCTTTAGGACATCGGCGGCCCCGCGAATCCCACTATCGAGCAGCACTAAGAAGTCGTCCGCCACGACGTGGCGAACGGTCTCCAGTGCATCTAACGTGGCCACACCACCGTCCACTTGTCGTCCCCCGTGATTAGACACGATCACTCCCTCCACACCCACTTGTTGCGCAATCTTGGCATCTTCTGGATGCGTGATGCCCTTCACCACGACGGGAAGATCAGTCCAGCCGCATAGTTCCTGAAGTTGAGCCCAAGTAAAGGCCGGATTCACGTAAATGTTTAGAAATTCTTGCACGGCCGCCATGGGATCCTCTTCCGGCGGACGTGTAAGTCGAGCTCTGAACGCCGGATCCGACACATAATTAGCAATACCCTTCCCCAAGAGA
>JAKADJ010000234.1 GCA_021820645.1 Bacillota bacterium | reverse complement strand
CATCTTAGGGCCCTCAGATCTCCGAACAGCACATTTACGGGTTTTAATGCGATATACTGGCATGGATGGAGGGGTTTTAATGGCACACAAGTTAGTTTATTGGACCTCTACCACATTGCCCAATCAGTGGAACATCAGTCTTGCTGCGACCGAGGCAGGGCTTTGTTACCTCGGTTTGCCTCATGACTCGGCGCAAGCGCTGGAAGAGTGGGTGACCGAGCATCTCCCTCTGTATCAGGGGGTCGAAGATGATGCGCCGCTAGCACCCTACATTGCGGAACTTTCGGAGTATTTCTCTGGAATCCGCCATACGTTTTCTCTCCCTTTGGATCTTCATGGCACGACCTTTCAATTGGCGGTGTGGCAAGAATTACTCCGTATTCCCTATGGTGAGACCCGAAGTTATCAAGACATCGCCGTAGAGATTGGGCGGCCCCATGCGACCCGAGCCGTAGGGGGCGCCAACGGTGCTAATCCGGTCCCGATCATCGTGCCGTGTCACCGCGTCATTGGCAAAAACGGAACCTTAACGGGATACAGTGGAGGGCTTGACGTCAAAACGACTTTGCTGCAACTCGAAGGACTCCTCATGGTCTAAGGTTAGCCAAGCTCCTCCACGGCAAGACGAGCGCGACGCACGCAATCGGGAATTCCGACGCCATCAATATAAGCTCCTGCTAAAACAACTCTGGGCCAATCTTGTCGCATCTGAGTTAATGCCGCCTGCATCTTACGTACATGGCCCACCTGATACTGCGGGATAGCACTGGGATGCCGAAAAACCCTCTGATAAAAGGGCTTTCCAATCTTGGGGAAAATTGTGGACATCTCCTGATGGTAAAGATCGCTCAATTCCTGGTCCGATAGACGCAAGATATCGTCACCAGCGTGACCGTAAAAAGCTCGTATCACCTTCCCCTCCGGAACCCCGGGATAATGCCATTTAGACGAAACATAGGTCCCGGCTGTCATCTGAATTTTTGGTTGGCGGGGTACCAAGAACCCCGTTTTGTGATCCGGAACGTTGATCGCATCGGGCGCATAAATGGCCCCAACCACTGCCAGATTGGGGTAGGCTATCTCTCGCAAGACATGAGCCACCATGGGGCTTACGTCCTGGATCAGGGAGGCCGCCACAAAGGCCGGCACGGCCAAAACCACCCCATCGGCCTCTATCGTCACGTCCCCCAACCTCACCTGAACGATATTATCCTGCGATTCCAAGCGGTCAACAGGAGCATTGTAGCGAATCTCGACGGAAGTCATCGCCTCTGCCAGAGTCTCCGTCAACGATTCCAACCCGCGTGGGAACGATGCAAAGAGACTGCCACTTGTCGTAGACGGTTTCGCCAGGCGTTGGCGCCGGCGACTGCCTAACACCACGCTTCGGCTATCGCGTTCCAAGTCTTTGAATTGGGGAAAGGTAGCCTCGAGACTCATCTGATCAATATCTCCGGCATAGATTCCAGATAGCATGGGGGCTGCTAATCGGTCGACTACTTCATCACCAAATCGGTAACGCAGGAAGCGACCCAGAGCCATATCCTGATCCCTGTCGGTGATCCGCGGCAAGACAAAATCCAAACTCGCGCGAAACTTTCCTGACCAGGACAAAAGCCGCGATTTCAAAAGAGCCTTAATATCGGTAGGAATCCCCGCCTGAATGCCCACCGGAATTGGGAAAAATCGCCCGTGGTAATAGATAAAAGCACCGCGAGTACCTGGGTTAGTACCAATCGGGGTCAGCCCGAGTCCCGTTGCCAAGTCTATCGCTTCGGGCTTACGACGTAGAATAGAGTCCGGCCCTCCTTCGAGTACGTAGCCACCGGTCCGGTCGGTTATTATTTTGCCCCCGATCCGAGCACTGGCCTCCAAGAGAACGATCTCCGCATCGGGAAACTTATCCCCGAGGGCATGGGCTGCAGATAGCCCGGAAATGCCTCCACCCACCACCACGTAGCGTCCATTGGTCACGAAACCACTCCCAAGACCACTTCAGCTAAGATGTCGGCCAACTCAGGGTCATCGTTAAAGAGCGCGGTTCGTTCGAGGTGTATGCCCATGGCCTCTGCATGACGGGTGGCCTCGATATCGAGATCATAGAGAATTTCCAAATGATCCGAAACAAAGCCCACGGGGCACACCAACTGCCTCATCCATCCTTCGTTGGCAAGCCCCGTGATCTTGTCCAAAATATCGGGTCCCATCCAAGGCTCTGGAGTTCGACCGGCACTTTGCCACGCAAAGGTGTACTGCGACAGAGCCAAATACTCGGCCACAGCCTCTCCGGTTTCCCGGAGTTGCTGCGGATAAGGATCGCCGTCATGTAAGATAGTTTGCGGGAGACTGTGTGCCGTAAAGATTACCATGCTCGGCATCCCTTGAAAGCGTGCGAGCGCAGTCTTCACCCGACGCGACAGCGCCTCTATTAATAAAGGTTCCCGATGCCAGTTCTTCACCCCATGCCAGACAAAGTCGGCATGAAGCTCCTCTCTGGCGGTTTCCACTTCCTTTAGATAGTCGCCCACACTGAGACGGGAGTAGTGCGGCGCTAACACGATTCCGACGGCTTCAGTGACCCCATCGCGTACCATCGCCTCCACTCCGTCGGCGATAAATGGGGCCGCATGCTTAAGCCCCAAGTACACCTTATAGGCACCGCTGTGGGTGCGATTCAAGCGCATCGACAACGCATCCGCCTGGGCCCTAGTAATCTCCAAAAGCGGTGAGTGGCTTCCAATGGCCCGGTACCGGTCCGTTAAGTTTTGCAGTTGTTCCGCGGATGGCGGGTGGCCATGCCGGATATGCGTATAATAGCGTGGCAAATCATCCAAATCTGCCGCCGCCCCATATGCCATCAATAAAACGCCAATCACAAGGCATCTCCCCTTTTTCCTTCGCGATGCACCAGGTCAACCAATTGTTTCAACACCAAAGCGTCCGTCATGGGTAAAACGCCATGACCGAGATTAAATATGTAGGAAGGATCACCCCGCATCGATCCCAAAAGAGCCTGTGTAGGCCCTACGACCGCGTCGTATCCCGCGGTCACCCGTGCCGGATCTAAATTCCCTTGCAGGGCAATGTGCGGTCCAATCCGTCGTCGAGCATCGATGAGCGGTACTCGCCAATCGATCCCGAGAACGTCTGGGCCGGCGCTGACCATAAGCTCGAGTAGCGATCCGGTGCCAACCCCAAAATATATCCGCGGCACCGCCAGTGGTGCCAATCGGCGAAAGATTTCTGCCATATAGGGCAGCACCCACTGCTCATAGTCCTCAGGTGCCAGTGATCCAATCCAACTGTCAAAGATTTGGACCGCCCCAGCTCCCGCTTTAACCTGGGCGGTCAGATGCGTCGAGACGACATCCACCAGCGCGGTCATTAAGGCGGCCCAGACATCAGGAGCGGTCCACATCATTCGCTTGGTATAAAGATAGTTCTTGGACGGGCCTCCCTCGATCATATAGCTGGCCAAGGTAAAAGGTCCTCCGGCAAATCCAATTAACGGGATTGGCCCCAAGCGTTCGACAATGCCGTGCACGGCATCCAACACATAAGGCAGATCGCGTTCGGGTGTCACCGAACCGAGCGCTAAAACATCCCTCATGGAACGTATAGGATTCGCGATGACAGGCCCAATAGACTCCTGGATTGTAAAATTTACCCCCATCGGGGCCAATGGCACCATAATATCCGAGAACAAGATCGCGGCGTCTACCCCAAGATCTTCTACCGGGCGACATGTCACGTCTACGCACAATGACGGATCCGTTGCCAAATCCATAAAATTATATTGCTGACGCAATGCGCGATAGGTTGGTTGGTAGCGTCCCGCCTGACGCATAAACCACACCGGCACCGTGTCCGTCGGGTGCCCCCAGCAACTTTCAATGAATCGGTTTTGCGTACGCCATCCCCCGCTCTCTCATCGATACGCCATTATATCATTGAGCCCTTGAGTTCTGATAAGATGGTCCCGACGGTAACACCGAATCGATAGCGATCCGAGAGGGAGTGGTTTAGCGTGGGACGTGAAGAAATGGCGATGCGGACATACCGCGTAAGCTTAGAAGGTAACGCCACCGTCGAGGTGGAGGATGCGGGGCAAGGGCCTGCTCTCCTGATGTTGCACGCGGGAGTAGCCGACCGCCACATGTGGGACCGGCAATGGCAATGGCTCCAGCACGGTTATCGGGTGGTGCGGTGGGATTGGCGAGGATTTGGCGATACCGCCCACGTCCCCGGATCGTTTAGCTACGCGGACGACGTCATTACCATCATGGATCGCCTGGAGATTTCTTCCGCGATTCTCATGGGATGCTCGTTCGGGGGCGGCGTTGCCATCCAAGTGGCCATCCAACATCCGGATCGCGTCAATCGATTAGCCCTGGTTGGATCCGGAATACCCGGGTATACCGCATCTAATCCGCCTGAAGTGGAGGCATTGCTTACTGAAGTCGACCAGGCCATTAACACGAACGATACCGCCCGGGCCCTCGACCTCATGGAACAATTGTGGTTAGTGGGACCGGCGCGCCATGCCGTGGACATTGACCCCCACTATTTGTCTCGGGCACGAGAACTCCTGGCACGGGCTGATCGCCCTGATCACGGAGCGGTCTCTCGGGGTGCCCAATGGTCCGCACTCGACACCTTACCGGAATTGACCGTGCCAACCCTGATCATCGTCGGAGATCAAGATGTTCCGGACGTTATCAGTGCGGCACAATATCTGAAAGACCACCTCCCCTCCTCCAGGT
>JAKADJ010000233.1 GCA_021820645.1 Bacillota bacterium | reverse complement strand
GAGCATAGATGACCCAAACACCGCCTCCATCGAGTCCGCAAACATTTTGCCAACGACCGGTACAAACGTGCCCGCCAAAAATTTGCCCGTCTTTAGCGTCACCCCATCTGCCACTGAACCGGCGGCTCCTTGCACGGCCATAACCCCTAAGAACAAGGTCATTAGCCCCCCGAGCAGTGTCAGTCCCACTTGGCGCATGAGAAGGGATAAGTTTTTTAAAGAAAAACGCGGCAACCACGTACCTACCAATTCGGTAATAGTGGCGTAAAGCACCATCGGGAGAACCCAGCGCTTGGTAGCCACGGCTACCAGATTTACAGTCGCCACCATGATTGGATGAAAAATCCCCGCCGACGCGACGGCGCCAGACCCTGCCATCAACACCACTAAAAGGGGGATTGTCGCTTCCATCAAATGGACTAAGTCGCCTACTACACCGCTTACCAATGAGACCGCCAAAGCAAAAGAGTGAAGTGCCACCAATATCAGCGCCGACAACACCACGAGACGAGAAATTTGCACGACTCCCGTTTTGTCTGAACCGGCTACCGATTCGGCCAATCGCCCCAACAATGCCCCCATAACCGCGAGAATAAAAATAATCCCGAGAACACGTCCCTCGGTCGCCAAATCGCCGGCCGCTGCGACTCCAATGGCCGACAGTAGGCTCATGGGGTTAAAAGGATTTCGATGATGGAGCAAGTCATTAACAATTGTGCCAATGCTGGGAATAGCCACCGTTGGGTGACGACTTACAAGTTGATGCACCTGACGGTCGAGGGATGAAGTATCAAGCGAGTTAGCTTGATGATGAATGACGGATGTTAGACTCGCAGCATGGGCCGTCGGCACCCCTAGCAGCACCACAACCAACACTATGGGTAGGACTATCACCATGCGTTTGTTCAACATTGTCTCCTCCTAAACCGCCTAGCATCCTCCAAAGTCATGATGGAATCATCTTCAGTACGGTGTCGGCTATGGCGGCGATAAGGGGTATTGCCATCAGCAAAATGATGATTTTTCCCGCCAGCTCCACCCGCCATCCGGTGGCCGATTCCCCTGTGTCGTACGCTACCTGCGCAGCGAACGTGGTGAGGTAGGTAATCCCTATTACCTTTAAAACCAGTCCCAGGTACATGCCTCGCACATTGGCCAAATTGGCCAGCAATACTAACTGATGAATAACCGTGGCCAATGGATTGGCCACTAATAGCAATAGCGCCACTCCGCTTCCAATCCGCAAAATGGTCGCGAACTCCGGACGCTGCTCACGAACAACTACCAATAACACCGTCACCACTGCACTTAACAAGACCACATGGAGGATGGTTTGCACCGCGGAACTCCTCTCGTGTCAAAACCTCACAAGTTAAACATCGTACGAACTGTTTGGAACAATAACGACACCTCTTTAAGAACCATCAGAAAGCCAATAGCAATCCCCGCCAAGGCCACCAATTGTCCCCATTCCTTACGGTCAAGACGTTCCAACACGCTGTAGGTTACAGTCACCAAAATGCCAACGCCGGCAAGCTTCATAATCAGGTCGATATTCGTCATATCCCACCTCAATCCCTAAATCAGAAGAATCAGAGCCGCCATTCCCATGGCTGAGACCAATGACTCCACCAGATGGGCCTTTTTTAACACCTTTTGCCGTGCCTCTCCCAAAACCCGTTGGACTTCCTGTCGCACATCGGCGACCTGCCTGGTCTCATAGGCTACTCCCGATCGTCCTAGTATCGGAGCCAAAGTTCCGAGCACCTCACGGTCTTCCGCAAACAACGCCGCGTCCTGCTCTAGGGCGGCCAGAAAGGCGCTTGCAAAGTCTTCATCGCGAGAGGCCAGTCCGTCCAAGAGGACGTTAATGGCTGGAGCCCGATCCTTATGGGTTCGTGCCACTTCTTCGAACACCTCGGCTAACGGGAGCGTCTTCCACGCAATGAGCGTCTCCATGGTCCCGAGTATTTGCCGCCAATCTTCCAAAGCCGCGACCCGTGTACGGTAGGGTTTGGCCATAGCACGAGCCAACCACAAGAAACTAGCAAGGGTTAAAATGGCCCCCAACCATTTCACGAGATAGCCTCCATCACATCGTCGGGAAATCTCCATATCTTTTCGATGGTACTAGGGCCGTGGCGACGACTCAAAAGCACCAAAGCATCAAAAAGACCCGTCGTAATCGCAGGTTTCAGGGCGTCGCGGCAAAGGACATCTTGAAGGCTTGCCGCATGCAGTGTAGCGACAACGTCCACCCCGCTGTGGCGTGCCCGATCGATCGCTATGACATCCCGAACTGTTCCCAATTCATCCACCACCACGACGTCTGGTGATAATGTGCGGATCGCAACCTCGATACCTTCGGGCTTGGGCCACGCATCAAGCACATCCGTATGCAGGCCCAAATCAAACCCCGCTCCAACCGTCGATCCGAGCCCCGCAATCTCAGACCTCTCATCGACCACCACGACCCGCACCCCGCCGTCTCCCAAATGACGGCAAATGTCACGGATGACAGTGGTCTTCCCGCACCGGGGAGGCGAAAAAACCAAAAACGATCGCCCGCTTACCCCAGCTTTTTGAATGTGCTCAAGCAGAGCGGTACCGGGCCCCAAAACGGCTCGCGCATGCCTAAGATTAAGCCCACTAACCCGGTGAATGGCTGACGGAACATTGTCCGTGAGGATGGCTCGGCCAGCCACTCCCACTCGATGTCCACCATGCAAGGTGATAAAGCCCTGGCGCAATTCATTGACGTGGGCATAAATCGAATGATCCGCTAACACGGCCAATACCCGTTCGATTTCAGTTTGGTGTAGCACCTCAGTAGAATGCCCGGGCAACGGGCTAATCCAGTCGTTGCCATATAAATAGACCGGACGTCCTTCTCGAAACCGAACCTCTTCCAAACTCTGTTGTGTTGACACGTCGAGACGGCCGATCGCGTCGCGCCACGGATTTGGAAGATATCGCCACGGCCCCCCCATGCTCACCCCCCCTTCTTCCAGGGCATCCTCGTCCTGGTTTTGCACTGATATGTATGGGACAGGTTTTAAAGATATGCGTTTTAATGCAACAGAATTTGGTCTTGTCATGTGTCTTGTCTTTAATGTGTCATTGCGCTACACTTCACCAATGGAAGGGGTAGATACGCATGCAAGTACCCGCGTGGCAATGGCAACGCCTAGCATTGATGGGGCTTGAAGAAGACATCGGTTCGGGCGATCTGACGACCGAGGCGGTTCTCTCTGCCAAGGATATGGGAGGCATGTTCTTGGTGGCACGTGAAAAAATTGTGGTGGCTGGCATGGACGCGGTACAAACCGTATACCGACTATTGGATTCCCGCGTCTCTATGGTTCCAGCCATTCCTGACGGGAGTGTCATCGAGGCCGGGGTGGTGGTTGCCACCCTCCAAGGACCATCACGTAGCCTTTTGACCGGCGAGCGAGTAGCGTTAAATATTTTACAACGGTTATCCGGAATCGCAACGATAACGCGTCAGGTTATAGAGGAAGTCGCTGACTTGCCTGTGGCTATCCTCGACACAAGAAAAACCACCCCTGGATGGCGAGTATTTGAGAAATACGCGGTCCGTTGTGGAGGGGGGAAAAACCATCGGTTTGGCTTATATGACGCCGTTCTCATTAAGGACAACCATATCGCAGCAGCCGGGAGTGTTGCGAACGCTATTCGTACCGTACGTAGCCATGTGGGCCCCTTAGTACCGATTGAAATTGAAATCGATAGCTTGAGCCAAATTGGAGATGCGTTGCAAGCAAAGCCTCATGCCCTTCTTCTGGACAATATGACACCTGCGTCTCTCCAAGAGGCCGTACGCATTGTCGACCACAAAGTGTGGCTGGAAGCCAGTGGCAATATCCAACCAAACGCTGTCCGCCAAATTGCCCAAACCGGAGTCGATGCCATTTCCCTAGGCTGGCTCACCCATTCAGCCCGATCTGTGGATATCGGGGCAGACTGGGGCAACGGCTTATGAGAACCGACATCTTAGTTATCGGATCCGGAGTGGCTGGTCTCACCACCGCTCTATCGTTAGCGGAGAGAGGATACCAGGTCGTCGTCGTATCCAAAACGGATTGGGACCAGTCCAACAGCTATCTCGCGCAAGGAGGCGTCGCCGGGGCCTTTTTGTCCCAAGATTCCCCGGCCTCCCACGCCCATGACACCATGGTGGCGTCCAGAGGGCTTGCGGATCGCCAAGCCGTCGACCTTTTAACTCGTGAGGCCAGACAACATCTGTTACCTCTGGTTGAACATCACGTGTTTGCCAGCGATGCTTTAGGCAGACCTCACCTTGAGCAAGAGGCCGGTCATGGTCATCATCGGATTTGGCACGCTCCGGATGGGTTTACAGGTCGGTCTCTAACCCGCTGGTTATACGACCGTTCAACACAGTTAAACAATGTAGCCATTGTAAGAGGACAGGTACAGCACCTCATGAATCCCCACGGGATACAATGCGAGGGAGCTTGGGTTGATACGGGGGATGCTGAATTAACTCCCATAATGGCCAACCATACCGTATTGGCAACTGGTGGATTTGCAGGGCTGTTCCCTGCCAGCTCAAACCCACCGTCTTCCTCGGGGGATGGTTTATGGTTGGCATACCAAGCGGGGGCAGTGCTAGCTGACCTAGAATTTATTCAGTTTCACCCGACTGTTCTTGCCGATACGTCGTCGCATGGCCGATCGATTCTCTTAACTGAGGCCTTACGGGGAGCAGGAGGGTGGCTTATTAACG
>JAKADJ010000232.1 GCA_021820645.1 Bacillota bacterium | reverse complement strand
CATGATCCAACCCCTTTCCACCGGTGGGATTACAGACGATGGAACCTAGCACCGCCTCCTATGGAGGCGGCTGGTCGAGATCCGGAGTTGCTTCCACCTCTTCGTTCGATCGAGGGTTCCCAGGGGGCGATTCGATCATTTCCGTCTCCAACACCGTCTGGGCGTCTTGGACGGAGGCCTGAGGTTGGACCTGCATCGCCTTTCGAAACTCGCGCAGGGTCTCTCCTAGACCCTTTCCCACTTCTGGCAGACGTTTCGGGCCAAATACCAACAAGGCGACCACTAACAGCAATATTAAATGAACGGGATCGAGCAAATCTCCCAACATGTTTGGATCTCCTCCTCAAGCGTAGCCATCAACTACCTCACGGTATTGCTCCAGTTCCCTATGCCAAAGCTCGGCAAAAGAGATGGATCCACTACCTACCTATCCACTTCCCACCTAATGGATATGTTTAGAACAAGTTGGACAGTCTTAGAGCCCGCAACAAGTTGGATTGGAACGCGTACCCGAACTTCTCAAATAGCTAAAGGGCCGACGTTGCTATACGAAAGGGATTCTTCGCAAGGTTTCGTCATATCGCCCTGGCCAGGCCACCTCGAGCGATACCGTGGGAACGCATACACGGCCGGATCTCCCGTTCTACTTTTGCCATCGAGGATGAAGGGGGTTGGAGCACGGTCCACGACCGAGCGATGGTGCCTCTCTACAACCATACGACTATCGACGACTTACCCCATCCTTGCGGCAAGATGGCGAAGGCACTCTCGCAAACGGTGAACCAGGTGAACGCTGGGTAGGTAGTAACAAGACAACTCCTGCATAGGTAGACATCTTGAAGGGCCATCGCTGTTCCCTATCGATGGCCGTCCGACGAAGGCTTCAGCCCATGCATTAATGGGCATGGTCTGCTTGCATCAACGATCGAAAGAGAGAAAACCACTCCGACACCCTTCACTCCACTTTTCGCCGGAGGATCACGGGATCAAATAATCCGAAACCCCATGCGAACCATCGAATTGGTGGATCCGCGTTCGATCATAGGGTTGAAAGGGGAAGTGCTTGAGCCTCGGCCCATCGAGGGCAGCTGCTAATTCCGGGATGGCCTGGACATGAGCCAGAGCGAGACCTCTCATCGTCTCGGTCATTTCTTGATGTGGTTCCGCTAGTTGTACCACCTCATTGGGATCGCTTGGGAGATGAAAGAGCTGTTCGCGATGGCCATTGGCCATGAAAATGTATTTCCACTCGGCATCGCGTACCATGATTTTAAAGCGACGCGTACCAGGCTCCCCATAGAGGCCAAAAAGATGAGTGCGGGGAGAGGCTTCTCCCCATAGCGATCCCAAGACATCGGTCCCATCACGTAATTCTTGGGATCCGGTAGCGGTCGTCGCTATCCCGAATAAATCACTCAGCGAGACCAACTCGGAGCGGACCCCGCGCTGAGAAATCGCGTTCGGCCAGGATACGCAAAAAGGAATGCGGGCTGAGGCCTCGAAGAAACTCTCCTTTTGCCAGGCGCCGTGATCGCCTAGATGGTCTCCATGGTCACTAAACAGGCAGATCAAGGTGTCGTCGGCGTCCGGGCGCGCCTCGACACTATCTAAGATGCGTCCGATGCACTGGTCGATGTAACTAATCTCGCCGTAATATCGAGCCTTAAGGATCCTTGCCCACGGATCATTAATCTCTTCGGCCCAAATCAGGTAGTTCATCCAGGGGATCTGCTCGTCCATGAAATCCACCGAAGGGTCCCCTTTGATGGGACTAGGCATGTTGTCCGGATTATACATACGGTTAAACGGAATGGGAGGGGCAAACGGAGGGTGTGGGCCGATGAACGAAACCATGCCAAAATAAGGGCGGGAATCGGCCGAGTTAATCGCTTCTATGGCCCGATCTGCCGCCCAGGCCTCAACGGTCAGTTCCGCTGGCAGGGGGCTCATCTGCGGCATATAATACATGTCCGTTCGCTCGCCGTGCAATTGCTCGATATGACGAAACGCCGGGTGGTGGTCCTCGATGAACCGGGCATACGCGTCCCCCCGCCGCTGACGGATGCTGTCATAGAGCTCTTCGCTATGTAGATGGGTCTCGAAACCTAAATCTTCATCCCAGGGATGACTATGAAACTTCCCAATCCCAAAGGTGCGATATCCTCGTCCACCGAGAGTCCTAGCCAAGTAGGGACCACATCGAGCTTCCACCTGAGCTGCTTGGCCGGCTACCAACCGAGGCTTGCCATTATCATAGTAACCCGTATGATATGGCTCGCGGCCCGTTCGGACGGTATATCTAGCCGGAACACACACGGGACACGGGGAATATGCTCGATCGAAAACTACCCCGCGCTCCGCGAGACGATCCATGTTAGGCGTTCGAATGCTAGAATTACCTAATGCGCCAATGGCATCTGCCCGAAGCTGATCGCACATTAGGAACAAAATGTTTGGTGGCTTTTGCATCTCTTCCCCTTTCCCTTGCTCGACGGATCTTGGACTCATTCATAGGCCACTTGTCTTCCGCTCAGTTAGGTCCTAGCGGCCCGATGCAGGCCGATGGAATTTCGCACCCTCACAGTACGCCCGTTACAGTAGTACAAACCCAACATACCACTCCTAAGGCCGATCGCCGAGACACATTCATCTGACGATCTTTTGTCCGGCCGCGGATTGTTTCACCACATTCAATCGAGGGGAGCTTGGGTCGACGGTGTCGTGGGGCGAAAGGTGGCAAGCAAGTCCGTTATGGGTAATGCCTGGGTGATCAATACGAGCCCTCCGTAGATGACGATTCCAGCTCCTATCGCGATCCATACGGACACCCAGTGCTGGATAGCCATGACTGCCAGGGCCATTCCGACACTACTAATCAGCAATTTAGCCAGCGAACGAGAGATTGGTCGCCACGCGACGGGTGGGCGTAGTGAACGTTGAACACTCCGCAGACAGAAGGCGAACAAAACGAGTTGGGTAAGCACTAAGGCACTAGCCAGGCCGACTCCATCGAAGCGGACAAGAAACAACATCGCGACGAGGTTGAGCGCTCCCCCCAAACCTACAAATTTGGCATATTGTTTTTCGCGATGGCTGGCGATCAAGGCGGTAGAAAAGGTATCGCGCAGGAGCCCTATGGCCCATGACCAAATAATAATCATGAGGACGGGCCCGCTGGCTGCATAACGGGGACCAAAGGCAGCAATCATGAGGGGTCTTGCTATCACATCGGAACCGAGACCAATCGGAAGCACGATGGCCACAATCGCCAACGTGGCTCGCTGCAAGAACTGCGCCACATCCTTGGGAGCGCTGGCTATCAGTCGACTGAGAATAGGGAATGCCAAGTTAAAATAGACTAAGGAAAAAGTGGCCAAAAACGCTACGGGACGATACGCGGCTGCATAATATCCGACTTCGGTCGCACCCCGAAATCCTTCAAGCAGCCACGTGTCCACGCCGGAATACAGAATACCGACAAAACCCGTAATAGCTAATGGCAATCCTTGACGAATGGTGTCTTTTCCGACATGCCACGAAATCCATTGAAATCGCCAAGGCATTATCCTTCGTATCCATGCTAAGTCGGCTAGCATGGCAACAAATTGGGTCCCCACAGTGATTGCAATCGCCCATGGGATTTGCTTTGGCGAGTGGACGAAGCACAAAATACAAACTAGCCGCAACATGGTAGCGGCCAGATCGACGACACTCGACATCCACAAACGAGAAAGCCCACTGAAAATCCACCGTGGAGTAACCCCCGCCGGTAGAAGAGCAAGGGTCCAAATATCAAACAGTAGCCGATACGTAGAAAGCCCGGGAATTACCTGAACAGCAACCAGGTACAGCACACCGATGCTGATGCTAATGAGGCTCGTGATCGACAACCCAAGGCCCACCAAGTGAGGTAATGCGGAATCTTCGGCAAGACTAACCTTCCGATTCAACAGTGTTGGAACGCCCAGATACGTGAAGACTCCGACGATACCGATGACCGCCCACGTATAACTAAACACCCCATAGGCGCTTGGGCCAAAAATCCTAGCGAGATAGACGACCGCGACGAGGTTGGCAAGACCTTGGATTCCCGTAGCGATGGCACTGACCGCGGTGTTTTTAAACAGGTCATTTCCGACGCGAGCGGTTCGATTCTTCATGACATGGATCCGCCATCGTGAGAGACGGTGATTTCAGGGGCCAGCACTAGGGAATTCGAGAGATTTCGCCAATGCTGGAATATTTCATCCGTTCGGAACGGGTTGTTGGATTCGATCACCCGTCCGTTCAAATATAGTACCTCTCTAAATTGAAGATAGTAAAATGCATGGAGGTATGTTCCTTTCTCCCCTGGTGGACTTCGACCGATAATCTAAATCTTCGCCGCATGGCGCTTAAGTCCTGCCGGGGGGTGTCTGGTACCGGATGACTTCATCCGATGATTCGTTCAGAGGATGAAGTCATGCGATTTTTCTTCCCGGGTAAACATCTCATCATGCAAATGCACGTTGGATTATTCCTCCTTCAGTTTCTCGTGCCGCGAGGTGGTAGCTTCTCCCATGAAAGATTGTGGTGTGGTACATTTACGCATTGCAATTTCGAAGTCGTGACTTCTGTGGCCCCTTGAAGCCGACCTTCAGTTTGACCCGAACGCCCGCATGGTAATCCCCGATCATACATCCCAAGATAACTCGGGGTGGATGTCGCGGGGCAAGGAAGAGACACAAATCCGGTCATTTTGGCAAACTATAGCCCACGTTACCGCGCA
>JAKADJ010000231.1 GCA_021820645.1 Bacillota bacterium | reverse complement strand
ACCCAGGCCAGGTCGCCGCCCAGGACGAGCGCGGCGGCGCCTCCGGCTACGAAACGCAAGAAAATCAGCCAAAGCATCCCATGGACCCATCCGTCCACACCGGAGGCGAGGGACTCGATCATCAGTCCCAGCACGACCGTAGCACGAAGGCCATAGCGGCGGACCCACATCCCCGCGGGGATATGCCAGATTCCGTAGCCGGCCAAGAAAGAGGCTACCAAAAGCGAGATGCCGCCGGGACCGATGTGGTCTTGGGCGGCGAGATGCGGAAAGTAGGCGCTCATGGCGAACCAGTTTAGAGTGATGGCGAAAAATCCGAGACTCGCGACCCCGAGCACCGTGTTCTGGCAACGGATCTGCACCGACTCTCATTCCCCCATTCAGGTAACGCGTGAACATCAGTATAGGGAACGGATGTTTGTCCTTGCAAACACGGCTTGGGCTCTCCGCCAATCCATCAAATGGGGGATGCGCCGAAGAGAAAAAAGGCCCCGGTGGAGGGGGCCTCTAAAAGTCGTCCTCTTTCGGACTTAAACGAAGAGCGAGGGTCAAAGCCAAGGCGACGAGTGTGGTCACGCCCAAATCCAGAAGATAGGCCGACATGTGGGCTTCGGGGCGGGTCACAGCAGCCTGGGCGGTGATAACCAAAATGCGACGGATGGCAGCGATGATGCCGACCACCAAGAATGGCTGATGACGAAAGCGGTGGGTTTTCAAAAAGATTAAGAGCGTATGGAGCAACTCGGCGAGCATTAAGACAATCAGAAACCGGTCGAGAACGCTATTAATGAAGGTCGACAGTGAGTGCAGATCTAAGTGCACCAACGTGTCGACAACGATGTAAATGGCGCTCCCAAAAAGCACCAACGCCAACAGTACATAAATGATGTCCTCAAAGATCCCTAAAATACCAACGAATCGCTGTCGGATGTGATGGGATACCCAACGTTCCCGTATTTGGTCAGACATGCGGCGAGCCTCCATGGGCTGATTCTCCCCCTCTAATCATATTAACATGCCCGGTGACTGGGCTCTTACGCATCATAGTGGATTACCCGGACGCCCGACGTGAGTTGCCTGCCAAATGTTGATTTTCTCGGGTGAATGATAGGCCACAGAAGAAATCCGGCGACCCCCGTATGACGTTCGATGACGCGAGAGGCGATTTGTCCCGAGACGACCCTTCGCCGTCGGTGCGTTTCAGGTGTGGGCGTCGCTCTGAGTTGCCGTCTTCCGGGCCAAAAGTCGACGCCGGTTTAGATCTCGAGAGATTGGGGGACGCTAGACCCTGAGGTGAAGGTCAATGGCAAAAAAGCGATTCGGCCGTAGAGGGATGCTCCTCGCCGTGGTGGGAGTGCTTCTCGGAGCGACCTGGGGTCTTTTCGGAGGAGTGCGGCCTCATGCTTTGGCCGACTCGAACGGCAATTGGACCATCGTGCACAAGCATTGGTCGATGATTGAGCGATCGGAAGCGCTGCACCACGGACGTGGATCCTTGCCGGTGGACGAACCCGATGCCACGGGGCAGTACTAAGGTCTCTTTTTAGGGATCATCGGGTTTGGGGCCTAATTTGATGGCCACGGTTAACGCGAGGGCGACCATGGCGGTCACGCCGAGGTCCATGAGGAATGGTGACAGGTGGTGGGGAGTTCGGGTGACAGTGACTTCGGCCGTCAGAACCAAGATGCGACGAATGGCCGCCACGATCCCCACCACTAAAAACGGTTGGTAGCGGAACCGATGCGTTTTTAAAAACAGCAAGACGGTGTGCAAAATCTCGACCAGCATCAGCGCCACGATGAGACGATTCAAAAGGGTGTCGATGAGATTCGTCAGCGAGTGCGCCGGTAAATGGACGAGCGTCGCACCAACGATGAAGAGTGCCGCGCTAAAGAGCGCCAACGCTAAGACGACGTAGATGATGTCCTCGAAAATCCCGAGACAGCCGACCAAACGTTGGCGGAGGCCGTGCGAAACCCAACGCTCTTCTATCCGATCGGCTATGGGAATTAGCGACTGCATGCGGACCCCCTTTCCCACAAAAACTTCCGCTTCATGCGATTCCATCATAGTCGGTGACACCTCAGTCGATGTGCTTTTCAACGCCAATCGCTGGTTTTTGTTGGTGAATGGCAACGGGAGAGATTATGACTTTCCCAGGGGCAGCGGGGGACGGTGTGTGAAGGCGAAGATGACGTTGGTGGGAGTATTTAGAGGATGTCGCGTTACGGGGCTTCAGGGTGGGTCTGAAGTGCCTTCGATAGTTGGTCGGTGCAGGGACTCATGGTTCTAACTGACGGGGGTCCGCCTCCAAGTCATGGAGTTGAGCGTACAAGTCCAAGAACATGGTTAACGAGGTGACCCGGACTTCGATGTCCTTTTGCCAGGCGGCTAAGCGTTCGCGGCCCACTCCGGTGATCTGGTAGAGACGGACGGGTGCACCCGTTGGTTCAGTCATCCAAGTGGACTCTAAAGCCGCCTGAGACTCTAAATTTCGCAAAAGGCGATACACGTGGCCGTCATCAATCGTCCACACCGGGGGTAATAGGGTCTTCAATGCACTGAGAACAGCCCCGCCGTGCCGAGGCTTTGTGGCGATGATGACGAGGATGAAGGCCTCCAAATGTTTCCCGGTTTGATATCCGCGCGATGAAGGCAAGACGGTCATCCTTTCTGGACCATTGTCGGGGCCATAAGTGTATCGAACGGCCCCGAGTCCAATGGACTTTTAAGTCAAGGGATTAGCCCGCGCCACCCCGGGGAACCTTCATCATGGCCTAGCGATGGCTGCCGAAGGTCGCCATCCGGGTTCGCACCGCTTCGATTGCTTGTGGCGGGAGTTCCTTTGCCCCGCCCAAAGCCTGCGCCTGGATGATCAGTTCGGCCGCCTCATCGAGGGTGGCTAGCAGGCGAGCCGTGCTTAGCGGGTCGTCATGAAACACCAGCGCGCCATGATTGGCCATCATAATCGCGGGGAGTCCCGGATGGTCGCGCACAATCCCAATGATGGCGTGGACCGATTGGTCCGATCCGCGCGGAGCCCATGGCACCACGGGGATGGGTTCCGTAACCCCGAATCGTAAGAGGGGTTCATAGACTAAGGGAATGGGCTGGTGCGCGACGGCAAAGACGCTCACATGTGGCGCATGCGTATGGATAACGGCACCCACCGAAGGGCGTGCCTCGTACACGCGGGTATGCATCTGAATGACTTCCTGCATGGTGGGATCCATGGCTTCTCCACGGGTTAACTGCCCGCTTAAATCCAGCACCGCCAAATCGTCGGTCGTGAGGTGGCCGATGGAACCCCCGCGGGTCATCAGGATGTGCGTCTCGTCCAGACGTGCCGATAGGTTCGCGTGTTCTCCACGAAACAGCATGCCCCTGTCGGCTAAAAGATGGGCCGCATCCACAAGGCGTTGCCGCACCTGTTGTTCGTGCATGGGAATCCCTCCGGTCGATGGATTAATGTTGGTCGTGATATCGTATCCGCCGGGCGCGCTTGGCGTTTTGTGCGAAAGTTGCCCGAGATGCGCATGAAGCCGACTTTTCGCTCGGCAGATCTTCTGCTCGGTAATTCGCCACGTCTTTTCGGGATCGATCCCGTCGTAGTATGGGGTCGAAGGGCGACCTCCCATACCGGAATCCTCCTTCATGGTACTGCTTTATGCTTAATACTGCAATATGCAGTATGAATGATTTTTGGGGCAACCCTGTGGGACTCCACGAATTCATACCAGCTAGCGTTTGTCGGGGCTCTTTGCAGCAAGTTCCATTCAGCCGAAAGCGAATTTTGAAGGGGGATGATTTTGGGTACAAACGAAGATTACAAACCCAAGGGTGCAAGCACAAGAAAACGGAGGGACAGGAATAATTGGTCGCGACTCCCGTCGGTTGTCGGATCTCCGAGCCGTATGTTACGGTGGCACCCAGGACGTACGTCCGTATGCGGTGAGAGGAGGGAGACGTGCCCGAACAAGGTGGGTACGCAAACTAAGTCCTGCGATGCTACCTATCAGGACGCGTGGGGCTTTCCATTGACCCTCATGGCCGGTTGGCCGGAGGGTGTCCTCCTTACCCGCTAACAAGTGAGACGAGGAGGGTGAGTATTGGCAAACGACGGGTCGGGGGACCGGGATATCCCTCGCTTATCCGGCTTAGATGCTCTCCGCGGCGGCGCGGGCCTTTCCGTGGTGGTGTTCCATGCCTTTAACGTCCACGCTTCGAAGCATCCCTGGTGGATGCGTTTTATCGGTCAAGGGGCAGAGGGCGTGGGCTTATTCTTCATTCTGAGCGCGTTAACACTGGGGCTGAGTTGGGATCACCGCCAACGGCAGGGAGAATCGGTGACTTGGGGCACCTTTATGGCCCGGCGATACTGGCGCATCGCGCCCCTTTTTTATCTCGCTTTAGTTTTGTCGGCCTTTGCAACGCACGGAAATCCGGCCTTTGCCCCGCATCAAATGGCTCACGATCCCTTTACTTGGGGAAGCCTTTTGGCCCACGTGACATTTCTTTTTGCGTGGATCCCCGCCTATCAGAATTCCTGGATTGGGGTTGGCTGGTCCATTGGCACGGAAATGAGCTTCTATCTCCTCTTTCCCTGGATTGTCCGCCGAGTTCTGCCGCGCGTGAAACCGGAAGGGCTGATTGTCATTGGACTCCTCCTGGTGTGGGCCTGGCCGTATGTTTTGACACACTTGCCCGGAACGACCTGGGCGCCTTGGACCGGCGCGTTTCTTTTTTGGTCGCTTCCGCGCCAATTTATTTGGTTTGCCGTGGGTCTCTGGATCTGGAAACGCTATACCCTCTGGCGCCCGCGC
>JAKADJ010000230.1 GCA_021820645.1 Bacillota bacterium | reverse complement strand
CGATCTCTGGCGCCGGGGATCGGACCGACCTTCCTGGGGGACTTGATGCAAGCCGCAATCAGCCCGATCCGTTACAATTTTGAGATCGGCACGCCCGATCCCGACCTGTTTCCGGTCGAGGATTTCCGCCATATTCTCGGCGAACTTTTTTCAAACCCAACACCCGAAGTCTTTGGCTATTCACCCACCGCGGGACTGAAACGCGTGAGACGCGCCATTGCCGAAGAATATCTCGCCCGGCTCGGTATCCATACCCCCATCCAGAATATTTTGGTCACCGCCGGCTCCTTGCAAGGACTAGACTGACGCGGCTTTGGGTACGTCAAGGAGACCTCATTATTACTGAATCGCCAACTTTTGCCGGAGCCCTCCACGTTTTTCACGCCCATGGCGCCAAAATATTGGGAATCCCTCTAGACGAAGCAGGTATTCGAACTGACCTTTTGGCCTCGTTCTGTCGCAACCAGTCTCCTCGGCTCGTCTATGTGCAACCCGTAGCCCAAAATCCCACGGGAGCGACCATGACCGCGGAACGGCGTCAGGCCTTGATCGACTGGGCCGTGAAAATGGGGGTCCCCGTCATCGAGGATGACGCCTATGGATTCCTGGCGGGTCCCGACAAGCCGTCCCTTATGACTCTCAGGGCCGACGCTCCGATTGTGCATCTTAACACCTTTTCGAAAGTTCTAGCCCCGGGGCTCCGGGTCGGTGTGGTGGTGGCACCACCCGACGTGATCCGCCAGCTGGTATCCTTAAAACAACTCAGTGACCTGCACACAGCAACACTGAGTCAATTAGTGGTCGAAGGATGGCTTCGATTGGGACAGATAGACCGCCATATTCGGCGTGCCCAGGTACTCTATGGGACACGACTGAAAACCGCCATCAAATTCCTTACTCGGGATCGGACGCTGAGCCTTTTCCTCGAGCCGCAACAGGGGTTTTACCTCTTTGTGCGGCTACCTCATGGACTACGGTCGCAGCCATTGCACCAACTGGCTGGCGCTCGAGACGTGCTCTTTGCCGTGGGAGACCCTTTTAGTCCCGCCCAGGATATGCCGGATTGGCTTCGCATTTCCGTAAGCGCGAGACCTGTGGCTCAAATTGAGGTCGGCCTCAGACGGCTCGTTCGGCTGATACAGGATCAATCTTAACGTTCCACCCACACCCATTGAGAAAAATTCCGGCACCCGGCATCAGGCGGTACCTTTGGCTCTTTCCAAAAGACCAATTCCCACTCCCCGGTCCTAGCGCCCGCGTGGCAAGGCGTAGTACGTTGAACCAAACGTTGTTGGTTCAGCTCACGAGGAGGCCTCTCGATGCAATTCGCCACCAAACTCATTCATAACGTGTCCACTATCGATCCCACCACGGGGGCCGCGAGTCCCCCGATCCATCACGCGTCCACCTTCCACCAAGTTCCCGGGACCGCTCAGGCTTTTTCATATAGTCGGATGAAGAACCCGACCCGATCAATCCTGGAAGAGACCCTCGCCGATTTAGAAGCGGGCAGCCGGGCGCTGGCCTTTGGATCCGGGATGGCCGCTATAGCGGCCGTACTCGGCCTCTTTAAAACCGGTGACCATCTCCTCGTCTCCCGTCACCTATACGGCGGCACTGGTCAGCTTTTAGACCACTTAATCGATCGCGTCGGACTCCAAGTCAACTACGTCGACATGACACAGTTGGATCAGGTTGCCGTAGCCATTAAATCCAACACCAAAGCCCTTTACATCGAGACCCCCTCTAATCCGACTTTGGCCGTTACCGACATTCGCTCCGTAACCACCCTGGCTCAAAATCACCAGCTATTGACCATCGCCGATAATACCTTCATGTCGCCCTATCTACAGAGGCCTCTAAGCCTTGGGGTGGACATCGTAATCCATAGTGCCACCAAATTTTTAGCCGGTCATAGCGACGTCATAGCCGGTGCAGTCATCGTAAATTCGCCATCGCTGGCAGAGCAATTAGAACACATGCAGGTCGTGTATGGGGGAATTCTCGGACCAGAAGACTGTTGGCTCACCTTACGTGGACTAAAGACGCTGGCTACCCGTCTCGACCGTGGCCAGGCCAATGCTGGGCGATTGGCCCGGTTTTTAATCGAACACCCCATGGTAAAACGCGTTCACTATCCAGGATTACCCTCGCATCCGGGACACCGTCTACACATGCGTCAATCCCACGGACCGGGTGCTGTGCTTTCATTCGAGATAGAAGATTATCAAGTCCTGCCACAACTCGTCAGCCATCTCCATTACGCACTCTACGCCGTGAGTCTGGGCGGGGTCGAAACGATTGTTAGTCATCCTGCCACCATGTCCCATCGAGCCCTAAGCCCAGTACAACGCCATGCGGCTGGAGTTACCGAGGGCCTCTTACGCGTTTCGGTCGGGATCGAAGCCGCCGTAGATCTTATCAAGGACTTTGGCCAAGCGTTAGATTTTGCTGCATCGCATCAAGCGGTGGCCGACGACAAGTGTCCTCGATGACGAATTTTCCACATAGTTCCTCCCCCAATCGGACATGCTGTCCAGAAGTCCCAAAAGGAGGAATTTGTCGGTGCCACGTGTGGGTGAAGTGCTGTGGGACGTGCTAGTGGACTGGGGTGTCACGCACGTCTTCGGAATCCCTGGAGACTCGATTGACCCCTTACTGGACGATCTGCGAAAAGATACCCGGCTCACCTTTATTACCGTCCGCCATGAAGAAGCCGGCGCCTTTATGGCATCGGCTTACGCCAAGAAGACGGGTCGACTTGGCGTATGTATGGGCACTGCAGGGCCGGGTGCCATTCATCTCATCAATGGCCTTTATGATGCGAAAATGGACCATGCCCCCGTGTTAGCTATCACCGGCCAAGTGTCGTTAGGGTGGATTGGCACCGATTATTTCCAGGAAGTTAACATCTTGCGGGTCTTTGATGATGTGGCCCGCTATAACTATCAGGTATCTGACCCACGGCAGATCGATGTGTTAGCGTCAATGGCCTGCCGGACGGCCCTAGCCGAACACGGAGTGGCGCATCTGAGTTTCCCTTTTGAAGTTTCGGCCATGAAGACAACGGGTCACGTACGCCGCTTTAGTGTCGTACCCCACGCCATTGACGCCATCCCGACTCAAGACAGTTTGGAGGCGGCGGCGCGGCGTATCAATGCGGCGGAAAAGCCTGTCTTGTTAGCTGGACGGGGAGCACGACCCTATCGCAGTGCTGTCCTCGATCTCGTGGAAAAGTCGGCGATCCCAGTTGTCAATACGCTTCCTGCCAAAGGCGTGATACCCGATTCCCATCCGCTGGCCTTGGGCGGACTCGGGCTACTAGGTGCCAAACCCGCACATAAAGCCATGGAGACATGCGACTTATGCCTCTTGGTCGGCACTTCCTACCCCTACCTAGAGTTTTTGCCCAAACATGCCACGATGCTTCAAATTGATTGGGAGGCCAGTCAGATTGGGAAACGCCGTGCGGTCGATGTCGGTCTTGTAGGGAGCGCCGAACCCACCCTCCGAGCCTTAGCGGACTTGCTAGTTGCTCGTCACTCCAGCGCGTTTGTCACAGGCCTGCAGCAGGCGCGTCAGCACTGGCTTCAAGAAGTGTCCGAACAGGCTCAGCGCCGCGTCAAACCGGATCATCCCATGCACCCTCAATGGGTAGCCGAGCGGCTTTCCCACCTGGTGGATGATGATGCCAATGTTGCCGTAGACGTGGGCAATTCTTTAGTCTGGATGGCCCGCAATTTTCGGATCCGGGATCAGGGATGGCTTGTCTCGGCTTGGCTTGGGTCGATGGGTTTTGGCTTGCCCGCAGCCATGGCCGCAAAAATCGCCGAGCCTACCCGTCAATCGATTGCAGTGGTAGGCGACGGGGCCTTTACGATGCTGATGGGGGACTTTGTTACGGCCGTCCGATATCGCTGGCCGATTACCGTGGTCGTGCTGAATAACAGTCGACTGGGGATGATTAAATTTGAGCAAGAAGTCCACGGTATGCCGGAATTCGGCACCGGGCTTACCAACCCAAATTTTGCCCAGTATGCCGAGGCCTCAGGTGGTCAGGGCTTTCGTGTGACGCACCCGGACCAGTTGGACAGCGCCCTCACTGAAGCACTGCATGCCAAGGTCGCCACCATCGTGGATGTCCTCACCGACCCCGACGAAAAGCCGCTCCCGCCCCGGATTACTGCGGGCCAAGCAGTCGGGTATATGCAAGCCTTATTTAAAGAAACCTTCCCCTAAATCGAAGCTATTGCACCAAAATTAGGGTGTCTCCCGGTTCAATTTCTTCATGGGCCTTGGGGCCCATGTGGGTAACCCCATTGCGCCAATACCCGATAAGGGTGACATCCTCGCCAAAAATCTGTCGTACCTGCGACACCTGTTGGTGTGCCATTCCACTCTCCTCGGTCACTAACACTTCGTTCAGTTGAATCCCTTCTTCGTTCAGCATCGCCATTAACAGATCGTGGGCCACTGGTTTAACCAGCATGCGCGCCAAACGACGTCCTGTTCCGATGTCCGGTAGGATGACCCGTTCCACGCCAAGGGTCTGTAAATAGTGAGCGGCTTGTGGGGTTGATGCCCTGGCCACGACCAAGATGTCAGGATTAATGTCCCGTGCGCTTAAATAGGCATAGAGATTTTGTGCATCGTCGGGCAAGGCTAAAGCCAGCCCCCTGGCGGTCTTGAGATTCACGACCGCCCCGCCATCCTGTCCCAATCGTTCGAGATGAAAAGCCATAAACCCTTCTTTGACAATGCGGGTCACCCGATCCCGATCGACGTCCGCCATCACCACGGTTTCCCCCTGGTCACGTAGTTCCATGGCAATGC
>JAKADJ010000229.1 GCA_021820645.1 Bacillota bacterium | reverse complement strand
GCCGTGAGCTGGGTCAGCACATCACGATTCAGAGTTCCGGCGGAACCGGATCGTGTGACCAGAATTCCAGTGGCGGTCGACAGTAACAGCGCTGGGATTTGCGTTGTGAGACCTTCCCCAACGGTGAGGATGGTATACGTATGGGTAGCCGTCCCAATCGACAAATGGCGCTGGGCTAGTCCCACAATGAGTCCCCCCACAATGTTGACCACCACAATGATGATACCGGCGATAGCATCACCCCGAACGAACTTTGAAGCACCATCCATGGCCCCATAAAAATCCGCTTCCCGCTCAATGTCTTGACGGCGTTTACGCGCCTCGCCTTCTTTGATAAGACCAGCATTGAGCTCGGCATCCACCGCCATTTGCTTGCCGGGCATCGCATCCAAAGTAAATCGTGCGGCCACTTCTGAAACCCGCTCGGCGCCGCGCGTAATCACCATAAATTGAATCACGATCAAAATCACGAAGATGATGATCCCTACGACCACGTTATTACCGACCACCAGGCGCCCGAAGGTTTCAATGACGGATCCCGGATTCGCCTGTAACAAAATCAGCCGGGTCGCGGTCACCTCGAGGGCCAGACGAAACAACGTGGTTAATAACAGTAACGAAGGAAAGACCGACAAGTCCAAGACTTGGTCAACAAACATGGTGCTCACCAAGACCGTGACCGCTAACGCTATATTAATCAAGAGGAAAAAGTCTAGGATCCAGGGAGGAACCGGAACCACAAGCATCAGGATGGCAACCACCGCTGCCATGGGGACAAACGCATCGCGAAGGATGGTCCGTGCGCGAATCATGACGAAGTCCTCCCTCGACGCCGAATTAAGAATGACAAGATTTCTGCCACGGCTTGATAGTGCTCTTCCGGGATGGCTTGTCCCAGCGGGACCAGGTACAACGAACGCGCTAGGGGCGGATTATCGACAATTGGCACTTGATGTTCATAGGCCAGTTCCCGAATGGCCAAGGCCATCTCGTCGGCGCCTTTAGCGACCAAGACCGGCGCCTGCATCACCTTGTCATCCCACTGCAGCGCGACCGCGTAGTGGGTCGGGTTCGTAATCACCACTTGGGATTCCTTGACTTGGCGCATACCGGTGCGCGCCATTTTTTTCGCCATTTCTCGGCGTTTGCCCTTCAGTAAGGGGTTACCTTCTACATCTTTCATTTCATCACGCAATTCCTGATGGGTCATTTTGAGATCGTTCTGGAATTTTAAATATTGGTATCCGATATCTACCATCCCAATCAGGATATAAGCCAGGGCCGCTCGCCACAACACGGCGGTCAACAAAATAAAGGCTTGATGGACCGCGACGCCTAAGGGTTGTCCAATAAGAGTCGGATACGTCCGGATTTGATGCCAAATCACCAACCCGGCCGCAACCCCAATGATCCCGAGTTTCAACAGTCCCTTGACCAGAAGCCAGAGACTCTCTCGGGAAAACATGCGTTGCAATCCCGTGATGGGATTGAGGCGATTGAAATCGGGCGCTAAGGGCACCAAGGAAAAACGAAACCCGCTTTGGAGCAATCCCGACAACACCCCGATGACGGTCACCGGCAACACGAGGGTCATAAGGATTGCCATCGCGGTGTGTCCTCCCACCATGATGACCGACCCCAGATTCTGAGCAAAAGCCTTCGGGGCCTCCGCCATCGTCAGGGTAGCCCCTTCCAATGTGCCCAGTTGTTGGGCAACCCACGGCAGATAAATGCGCAATAGGGCAAACGCCAGTAAGAGCCCCAGTCCCGATTGAAAGTCCGGACTATGCCATCCTTGGCCTTTTTGCCGTGCTTGCTTCCGGCGTTGAGGAGTCGGTGCCTGAGATTTCTCGCCACTACTCACTGCCCAAACGCCCGGAACGTAACGTACCGCCAGTGTTGTCACCCTGCTCGCCCCTCTAAAAACACCAACAATCGACTGACGTCAGTCCATGCCGTATGCCACACCTCGGGAATGACCGCGAATAACAGCGGCAACATCGCCAAGAATACCACCAGAGCCACTCCGAAGTTCAAAGGCAGGGCCACGAAATAGGCATTCATTTGCGGGAAGGCCCGACTGATGACACCGACCGCCAGGTTCACCACTAATCCGGCCAATAATAACGGCGCGGCCACCAACAGGGAGATCGTGAACACGGAATCCATCAGGCCCAACACGAACCCCATGGCCCCCGTCGGAATCGACAGCGCGGTGAGGGGAATCGCCTGAAAGCTACTGTGTAACGCGATCACCAAGAGTTCGGGTCCTCCAGCCACCACAAATACGAAGAGTGCCAAGAGCGTCTGCCATTCCGACAAAAACGAGCTGGCCGAAAGAATACCCGGACTCGAGCTGACGGCTAATCCAACCCCCAACTGGTACGTCACCGCTTCCCCGGCAATCGTAAACGCCGAGTAGAAGAGGGTCAGCACTAATCCAATCAAGACACCAATCCCAAACTGCACAATCAGGGTCAGCATAAATGGGACGATAGCCGATTGACTGCGCGTGAGTTCCGGCAAGGTGGGTGCCACAACCACGGCTAACATCGGCACCAATGCCACTTTGAGCACCCTGGGCACATATCCGGCACTAATCATGGGAGCCGTCACCACAATGCCCGCCACCCGTGCCGCTACCAGGAACATCCCCATGGTCACATTGGTTAACTGTAACCCTAACGTCATACGGTTTCCCCTTTATTGTACCGAGACCCGGTCACCCGGGACAAAAATTAGATGGGTATTAGGACTAAGGAAGGTTGGCAATATGCCAAAGGTTCGATAAATCCTGGGTCGTAAAGCTAATCAGGATGCGCAAGAACCACGGACCCGCCAAATAGAAGATCAGGGCAATCACAATCAATTTCGGTAGAAACGACAACGTCATCTCCTGAATCTGCGTGGTGGCTTGAAACACCCCCACCAGGAGTCCGACCACCAACGATGCGGTGAGTACCGGCAACAGAATAATGCCCGCCGTGACAATCGCCGATTGGCTAAGATCCAGAATGTGATTAAACATCGGGGTTAGCCTCCCCCATGAAACGACATAAAGAGAGATTGCACCACGAGACTCCACCCATTCGCGAGGACAAATAGTAAAAGCTTCAGCGGTAACGAAATCAATGTGGGCGGCACCATCATCATGCCCATCGACATTAATACCGTCGATACCACAAGATCCACAATGATAAAGGGGATGAAAATATAGACCCCAATCTCAAAAGCCGTCTTAAGTTCCGAGATGATAAAAGCAGGAATCAAGGTTAACGTAGGCACTTGGGATAGCCCGTGCGGTGCCTTTGCATGATCCATGTGTAAAAAGAGCGCCAGGTCTGAGGGCCGAGTTTGCTGATACATAAAGAGTCGCATCGGCGCCAAGGCATCTTTCCCCGCCTTTAGCAATGAAAGATGACCCGCGAGGTACGGCGTTAAGGCTTGATGGTTAATGGCACTCAATGTGGGGGCCATGATAAAAAACGTAAGAAATAGGGACAGTCCGATAATCACCTGGTTCGGAGGCGTCTGCTGTAATCCCAATGCGCTGCGCGTAAACGAAAGCACCGTGACAACCCGTGTAAAGGCGGTCATCGTCAGCAAAATCGCAGGCAAAAAAGAGATTAAGGTTAAAAGAGCCAAAATGCTCAAAGTTTGGCTGGGCGTCCCACTGCCCCCATTAATCGTTATCGATGGCAAACTTTTGGCGTAGGCTAAGGGACTCCAAATGAGCCCCACCGACGTCGCTAATCCCAACGTGACAATGATGCGCCGCCTCATGGCCTCCCCCCACCATTGCGAAACAAACGCTTACGCATTTCTTCGGCAAATTGGGATAACGTGAGGGGATCTCGCCCCAATCCTGGTGTGTTCGTGGCACGTTCCGTCACCGCTTTTGGGTCGAGTTCGAGGAGCACCGTAATCTGGTTATCGGTCACCCCCACCGCGACCGTCTTGTCCACCACTTGGACGATGGCAATGCCCCGTTTGGGACCCAATGCAAGATAGTCAATCTGCTCGAGGTAGTGCGACGGACTCGTCTTGCCGATCCCAATCTTCTTCAGCATGCGAGCAGCCACATAAGCCAATCCCAATACCACGAGCATGGCCCACAAAAAATTTAAGAAAAGACCCGCCGAACCCATGCACATTCCCCTTCCATCTCCCCGTAATTATAAGGAGGAAGAGTCCCGAAGACGAAACTTCAAGCCGGATTTAACTCAGGCAGGATGCCTTGCAAATAATGGTAATCCCTGAATGGATCGCGTTCAGGCCCGAGGGTATCGCATCCAAACCCTTCTGCACGCGGCCCCCGGTTGTAGTCCCCTGTCAATAACCCGCACCGTGCTCAAGAATTCCACACGCGTTGCCCAGACCCCCCGGTGTCTTTTTGGAAGGCGCCACGACGTGAACGGGCCCAAATACCACTCGGAGGTCTGGATTGAGGAAAAAATATTTTTGATTCCCCCCCCCAATTTCTGGCCACATCGACGAATCGCTATAGCGGGAATCATCCAAACTCATGGGCAGTAATTCAAGGAATTACGTGAAGTCTGTCGAATGATCTGGTATTGAGAAGTAATCTGAAGGGGTCATTAAAGATGCGGTGGGCAGGCATTCTATTCATTGGACTAGTTTTAGGGTTGAGTGGTTGTGGTACGGTGGGATCTTCCCATGGGTTGACGACGCGTTCCTCGAATGCGATCCCACCATCCACTCTGGCGAATGTATCGGGATCCCCCACTATTTCCGGTAGCGCCTCGAATTCGGCCCAAACGAGTGCCGTCGCCGTCACGATCCCCGCAGGGTTGACAAGCACGTCAGTGGCGATC
>JAKADJ010000228.1 GCA_021820645.1 Bacillota bacterium | reverse complement strand
ACGCTGACCAACTTGACGGCGGGAAGCTACGTGGTCGCGGTGTTTGCCTTAGATCAACACGACGTTCGCGCTGGTCTATGGCAGGATGCGTATTATAATGACACGTTTATAAATGTTGGGAGCCAGGTGGCTCTCACCGTGCCGTCTTCGCCGACGTTGAGGAGCTTTGCCATCAGTGCGTCAGCCACTGGACTGACCCATCCGGTGTATCAATTTTGGGTCGAAGATCCGAGTGGGCACTGGACTGCCAGTGGCAATTATGGGGGATCCATCTATACGTATACCCCGAGTCAATCCGGTACCTACCAGGTGGTGGTCTATGCCAAGGACCCCTATGCGCCCGCTACTGCCCAATACGCGATATCGGCACGCCAGACCTTTACGGTAAATTAAGTCGCTGATGTGGCCACGCTCAAGAGATGCCCGCCTGTAACCTCGGGCACCTCTTGAGCGTTATAGGGATGCAAGGATTTTCGTGGAAGAAAAAGGAAAAATACGTCTTGTGAGATTGTAAACGCCATGATAATATACTAGGGTTATTATAAAATGCTGATGGCATGTAGGAGGTGATTGTATGTGGGAAGATTACTTGGATCAATCGACGAGCCAAATCGTTAATAAGTATCACGCACGACGGTCCCAAGCGAAAATCCGGCAGCAATTACTTTCTATCTATAGGGACTGCTTGGATCGCGGAATGAGTTCGCGTGTAGCCCAACAAATGGCCATGGTTGAATTAGGCGATCCAGTCGCTAACGCAGAAAAATTTGCGTTGCCCGATCGCCGTCAACGAGGATGGCTCTGGGTCATTTCCTTTAGTCAACTCATGATAGGTCTTGGAATCATTGGCCTGGGGCTGCGGTCGGAATCCTTGGCGACGCTGGCCTTGGGACGCATCATGGCTCTTTGGGGATTTGCGGCGACGGGGGTCCACACGGCGCATCAAAGTGGATTGCGGCAAAACCTTGCGTTATTGCGATTGCGCTTACATCGACAGAATCGATTACCGTCTGGCCTGTTTCGCATTATTGGGGTGGGTGCGTTGTCGGGTGTCGCGGCGGCGGTGCTTTGTAGTCTCCCGTGGAACTTTGTGACCACCAATACCATTCATCCGGTGTTAGTTTCTGAAAGCGCGAGCTTGATGTTATCTCTCATCGCGGCGTGGGGACCTTGGTTGGTGTTCCGTAAATACCTCGGGAGTGGATTTCGATCCGTGTTTTTGCAAGTGGTGGCAGCCCTTAGCGCCACCATCATCTATACGCTGTTGTTGGCGTGGAAGGCAGGATTTGTGCCCCCGCCACTCTTTAACTGGAACCCCGCGATGTTCTTACTCGGGAGCTTTGCCTACTACTTTAGTCTCTTGCGTGGACTAACCTTTATTCTGGGAGTGACCCATCGATTTGAACTGTGGATGGATGAGGAAGTTCGTCCCATCGTGTAAGACCCCTTCTACGAGGGGGTCTTTGTGGCAGTTCCCCCGTTCTTCGGACGACATCTTTCGGTTGTGATTAGGTGAGGGGGGCGACGAACCTGTGATTGATCATACACATATTCGCCGATTTGTTTTGCGATTTTTATCATGGTCCGAAGATGTTTTATATGGACTCTTGGCTTTGGCTTTTGTCGCGACCGCCCTGTGGGTTATGATTCAAGCCTTTCTTACCGCGAATGGGTCGAGTGCTGAAAGCATTGTGGCCACAACCTTAGATAGTCTTATGGTCGTTTTGATGATTGTTGAGCTCCTCCACACCATTCTGTTATTTCTTCGCACCCATAAGTTTCGCCATGAACCTTTCCTCGTGGTAGGCATTATTGCGGGAATTCGCCGGCTCTTAGTGATTACCGCGCAAGAAACCGCTTCCAAGACTCCCAACACCCACAGCTACTTATGGGATCTGGTGGTGACCACAGTGGTCATCTTAGGCCTGACCTGGGCTTTACGGATGACGCCTGGTAAGTACGTATGGGACGAAACAACCTAGAATCGTCGTCCTAGGGCACAAAGGGGGGATCTTGATGGCGGAGCTTTATGAGCAGTCTCTCTTCCGATGGTGGGATTGTGGTGGCAGTGGCGAGGCCGTGATGTTGGTGCCTGAGCGCGGTGTATCGGGACGGTCTTTGGACAGTGTGGCTGATGCCTTGGTGGGAAGTTTTCGGGTCCTCGAGTTCGATTCATGGTCTTCATTCCCGGACCTCAATGCGTTGACGCGCGACATAAAACGAATGGGTCTACCCGCGGTGAAGCTGGTGAGTTTTGGCAATGGGGCGAGTCTCGCACTGCGTTTAGCGGCAGAGCATCCAGATTTGGTGGAACGTTTAGTCCTGATGGATCCGGGACCCTTGACAACAAAAACGCCAATCGTGGCCGAGACTAATGAGTCTTATGAGGCTTATCGCGACCGGATGATGAAGAGGCCTTACTTCTCTCCGTGGACCCTGTATCATGAAACTCTGGCCCGTGCATCTTATGACGTACGAGACACCAACCCCGTGGAATCGGATGCCTCCGATCGGGTGGATTATGCCCACATCGAGTGTCCCACCCTTATCCTACGTGCCTTACAACCGATCTTACCGGGGCATGACTTAACCGCGTCGAATGCCGAGGTGGCCGCGATGACGCTCGGTATCTTAGGCAGTCGACTCATTGAGTTAAAACGCCATCATCACTGGTCGATTCTCTTGAATCAGACGCCGGATGTCGCCAATTTAGTCCGGGATTTTTTAAATTTCTAGAGTTCTGGGTATGATGTGGGATCTTCTTAGGAAAGTGGGGGAAGGCGCAACGCCGTGGGATGAGGACTGGGACGGCTGTTGTGCCATGCGTGATGCGGGTGGGTATTGTCGGGGGAGGGCCCGCCGGAATTTCGGCGGCCATCTGGGCCAAGCGGTTGGGGTTGTCACCAATCTTATTGGAACGCAAGGCCGAGCTTGGCGGCCAATTGCATCAAATTTCTTTGCCGATTTCGGATATTCCGGGGCAGATGGATGTGTCGGCAACGGCACTCCTAAAGCAGTTGACCGACCACCTGGTCGCCTTTGAGATTCCGATCCAGGTCAGGGCTCGCGTAGTCCGGTATCTAGACGGTACGCTGCACGTGGCAGATGGGCGGACATTCGCTGTGGATCACGTCATCTATGCTCCAGGATTACGAGATCGCCGGCTGAAGATACCGGGTGACGAATGGATTAGCGCACAGGGCACCAGCGAGCTCTTGGCGAGCCCGCCCCAGGGGCCGGTGTTGGTAGTGGGGGGCGGGGATCGAGCTCTGGAAGCCGCCTGCCGTCTCCAAGAGGCGGGCATCCCAGTGACCTTGGTGCATCGCCATCATCAGTTCCGGGCGCGCCCGGAGTTTCGCGATCGACTCGCCAAGACCTCGGTGCGCATTCTGTGGGACGCGACCCTCCAAAGTATTGAGAGCCATGCCCAAGGGAAGCGGGTCATAATTCGGCACCAGGCGCGGTCGATGGATTTGGGATTTTTTACGGAAATATTGGTGAGGATCGGGATGGAACCGGATTTGGAACCGGGTGTCGCCTGGCGAGGCCAAGAGTCGAATTCCGGGGCCATTCTGGTGGGCGATGCGGCGACGCCCTCGTCGTATCGGAGCCTGGTGGAGGCCTATGCGAGTGGGATGCGTGCGGCGAAATCTCTGGTCTAAGAGAGTACTTACGGCGTGATCTGGATAAGGCGCTCGAATCCTCCACCACTGTTGGGGAGCACGATTCCCATCGGTCCGGCGCTGAAAATCTCGCCAGATGGGGGTAAAGCGTGCAGGCTTGCAGCGCTATAGACCACGAGATTGGGCTCGACGCCGCTCATGACCAACTGTCCCTGGGAGCTCACGCCGAGCTCTGGAGTGGTGCTGGCGGGCCATCGATACCAATAGGTCCGATGCGGCGTGACCACGCTGAGTAAGTAGGCAGGGACTGGCGTCTGGCGCGATAACAGCACCGCGACACCGCCGGAAAAGCTCACGGAACTTTGAATCGCAGACCAGTGGGCCGCCTGGACGGAAAAGAGGCGATGAGTATGTCCATTGGCTAGGGTCATGAGATAGACGGTGCCGAGATTATCGTAGACAAATGTGGTGCCCTGGTTGAGAAAGGGCGTCGGGCTAGTCGGGGTATCGTATTGCACAAAGCGGGTGCCATAAGGACTCATCACCTGATGCGTGGTCCCGGCAGACATGACGTACTCGAGTCCGTGGTTTGTCAGATTGATGGAATGCCCATGGGGAATAAGGGAGACGGTGCCATCCGATTTGAGCCATCGGATTTGATTATGGAGCACCCAGGCAATGCCCGTATCATTCGGTGCCGTACTGAGTGCCCCGACCGGATCGGTGGGGGCATTGGTGAGGGTGTAATGATGGCCGTGGGTGACCCAACGGCCTTGTCCATCGTGTAAGGCATAACTGACGGCACTGGTGGGAGTGATGGGAAGATACCACTCGGCGCCGGCGACACTCCCCGAAAGCACCGCAATGTTATGGGACCTTACGCGACCAGGAGCCCCGATTCTTAGTGCCACGGCATTTTTAGGAGCCGCGATGGGATTTTTGGAATACCAGGTAACACTGTCGGCGCTCTGCAGCTGCCGTTGGTGGTACCAATAAAAACCACTAAAAATCAATATGGCGACCATCGTCGCGTATAGCCAACCCCTCCAGCCTCGCATGAAACAATCTCCTCAACCGCGTGATAGGTTCTCATCGTAGCCGATGCTTGGCGATCAGCATAACGCAAAGGCGAAAGAGGAACAAGGGCAGGGGCATCTCTCAGGGCGGGTGTTCAGAGATCTCCGTCGCGGAGGATCCCTCCTGGGGAGATTGTGGGGTGGGATCTGAG